>NZ_JAHKSP010000033.1:0-2102 GCF_021733735.1 Mycetohabitans sp. B2 | reverse complement strand
CATGTCGTAGCGTGGGCTCGACACGCAGTGCTGGGAGTGTCGCTGTCTTCATCATGGCGCCTTCATGTATTACATTTGCGATACATTTTAGCGCTATCTGGCTTGATCGGCAACGCTTTGTTTTACCGTATCGTCTTATTGCGGCACAACCTCGCCGCTTACTCCATCGGTAATCTCCCCGTTTTCCACGGGGTTCAAAAGTAGAAACTATGCGGCCATGGCCAGCCGCTGCTTTGGCGTCAATGCGCCCAGGCCTCCCGAACCGACCATGACCGCCACCCAAGCGCTTGCGGAGCTACCCGTAGCGCTCATACCGCTGCAGGCCAAGGCTTGGCTGGCTGACAGCCGTACTGACTTGGATGACAGCGTGCGTGATCCATGGGCGTAATCCTTGACAGTTGCATTTGGGTTGCATTGGCTGCAAAAACGCTTGATTCGCAAACCGTAATCAAGCTTGCTGGCGACGCCCCGTACTCATCTCGGTCATGTCGTTGGGTGAACTCGGAGTTGGTGTGCAGGCCTGTACGGTGAACTGCCCCCCACAGTTAGACGGTGTGGCAGCTATGCCTGCGCGAACTGAGCCCGGTACGCCACCGGGCTCATGCCTCCTAGTTTCAGCTTGATGCGATCGTGATTGTAGTAGTGAATGTAGTCCTTCAGTCCGGCGTGCAACTCATCGAGGTCTCGGAATTTGTTTAGATAATAAAACTCGGATTTCAGTGTGCCGAAGAAGCTTTCCAGCCACCTTCAGCAGCCCAGCGAGCCGATAGTGTTGCCTTAGCTCAAGCACGATGCGCGTTTTCACTGCGGCGCTGCCTGCTTCTTCGCTTGAACTAAGGCGCCGAGTTTTTTTAGGTAAGCGTTCTCCATGCGAAGGTGGTTCCACTCGTCCAGCAGGTCCTGGCGAGTGCGTACCTCGTCATCACGCAAATTAGCCTCAGGCTCGTTGATCAACTGCTTTGTCATTCTTATGTGGTACATCGACGAATACGGTTTCGAGTACCAAAAAGGGCAGCTGCCCGACGATAGGAGAGACCCTCGTCCCGCATTCGCTGCAATACCATCAACTTGAATTCTACGCTGTAATTACTTCTGCACTTCTGCTGTATCCCGTTGACGCCATGCACGCGGTAAAGCGAAGACCATCTGCGTAGCGATTTAACGTTCACGCCGTGACGTTGAGCCACGACCTTCAGTCCGTGATGGCCGGTGCAGTAGTCTTCGACGACTGCCAACTTGGCCTGCTCTGTATATTTGCCCAAGAAACACCCCGAAAGAATGTCCAACCTTCGGGGGTCGGCTCAAAAAATAGGTGGACACGATCCTCGCTTCATGACACGGCTGGTTCAACGTGACATTGCCGGGGGCTTACGTTACAGCGGGTACTGAGCAAGGTTGCTCCGTCCTTTACAGGTCTTGAACCAATGACACACGCTGTCTCGCTCTTATCCTGCTGCCAGCAACATGGGTGCAAAGAGCCTACGGCATGCACATCGCAGGCAGCACCACCCGGCGCGTCGGTCACAGCCGTCAGCTTGATCGCTTGTTGCCCGGCTCGTGCGTGCGCTCGCTATACGTTTCATTGCCGCAATGCGGGCATTTCGGAATCGGCTTGCCGGCCGGCACGTGCGTTGAGCGATGACACTTTGCGCAACGAAAGTCCCCCGTCTTCTGCGCCCTTTCTCCAGCGTGCGCTGTCATCTTCGCCCTCCTGTCAGCTCAGGCATGTGCACGCCGGTCAACGCGACACTTTTACCTTGACTTCAGCCGCCGCAAGCTGCAGCTTGCGGCCGTCCTGCCACGCGTCCGCGCCGTCAACCGGCTGCGGCTGCGCCAGATCGGCACGGCGCCGACGCAGCGCGTCGGTAGACACGTCAAACCGCGCGTCACGCGCCTGCACGCGCGCACGGTCAAGTTGCCCGTCATCTGTGAAACTCATCATCAGTTACGGAATGCCAAGCGGCAACGCGTGATCGCGATCGATCTACCACGTATGCCACGTCTTGCCATACGTGTTGACGAGTTGCCCCATCAGCGCGTACTCGTGGGACGATTGCATGCCGTTTGCCGCGCTACGCCACGCGATGGGCCGGCACAGCCAC
>NZ_JAHKSP010000032.1:0-6380 GCF_021733735.1 Mycetohabitans sp. B2 | reverse complement strand
CCGGACATTTGAACTTAGCCGGCAGGCGGACATTTGAGAATGGCTTTGACATAGCGTGTAGCGGCTACGTTGTAATGTCCGCTTTTGGCTAAGTTCAAATGTCCGCTTTTCGGTTCATCGTAAGCTAACCGGCGGCTGGAAATCCAGTGCCGGAGGCTTCGATGGCAACGACAGAGCGGATAACTATGACGATGCGCGAGCTAGACCGATTTAGGGTTATTCAGGATGTGGTAGACGGCAAACTCAAGCCGTGGCGCGCGGCGCAACGACTCGAGTTGACGAGCCGACAGATCCGTCGTCTGGTCGCACGACTACGCGAACACGGACCGCAAGGTCTCGTGTCGCGGCGGCGCTCCAAACCGAGCAACAACCGGCTGGATGCCGGAACAGCCGAGCGCACGCTCTCGATCATCCGCGAGCGCTATGCCGATTTCGGGCCGACGCTGGCCTGCGAGAAGCTGTGGGAATGCCACGGCATTGGACTGGCCAAGGAGACGGTTCGCCGGCTAATGACACAGGCCGGCTTGTGGGTACCGCGCCGGCAGCGTCCGCCGAAGCTTTACCAGCCGCGGGCACGGCGCGCGTGCCTGGGCGAGCTGGTGCAGATCGACGGCAGTGAGCATGCGTGGTTTGAGGATCGGGCGCCGCAATGCACGTTGCTGGTGTACGTGGACGATGCAACGAGCCGGTTGATGCATCTGCACTTCACGGCAACTGAGTCGACCTTTAGCTACTTTGAGGCGACACGAGCCTACATCGAGCGCCACGGTGTCAAGCGCATCTGAAATTTGAGCCACTTCGCGCGTGATCGCGCAAAGTAAAAGTGAGCCAATCGTTACATTTTTGGTGCCAGGACGTGGCCGGCCTTTCGTTGTTGTTTAAGTCGGTAGCTGTCTCCTTTGATCTGAATGATATGGGCGTGGTGCAGGATGCGGTCAAGCATGGCCGCAGTTAGCGTTGCATTGCGCCCGAATGTTTCGTCCCATTGGGTGAACGGAAGGTTACTGGTGAGGATCATTGAACCGCGCTCGTATCGCTTTGCCACGATCTGGAAGAAGTGGCTGGCTTGGTCTTCCGAGAGGGGCAAGTATCCGATTTCATCGACAATGAGCAGTCTTGGGCCGAGAACGTTGTTTTACCCAGCCCACTCACTCCGAGCAGCACGATGTTCTCAGCGCGCTCCACGAAGGCCATCGACGACAGCTCCAGCACCGATTTCTTCGTGACGCCATGAGCGAACGTAAAGTCGAACTCTTCGAGTGTCTTCAGTACAGGCAAGCCTGCCGTGCGTAGCAACATGGATTTGGTGCGCGTGTGCTTTGCGTCCATCGCGCACTTTAACAGCGCCTCGAAGAAGTCGGCAAACGTGAACTGGTTAGCCGCCGCCCGAGCCGCCAGCATGCTGTACTGCTCCCCCATTGTGTCGATGTGCAGTTGGCGGCAAGCTTCAAGGATCCGTTCGTGTTGGATGTCCATCACCGAGCCTCCGTCAACAGGGCTTGGTAGACTAACAGCTGATGCTGCAGCGGCGTATTATCGAAGCGCGATGGCGGCGGCATCGTTGGCACGCAGGCACAGGGTAAGTTCGCGCGCCACGGCTGCGGCAAGGGCTGTAGCTTCGGTTGCTCGAGTAGAAGACGCTTGAGCGGCCGCTGCCCGGTCGTGCCGTGGATACGCACATTGGCGACGTCCCTCAACCAGCGCACGACCTCGGCGTTCGCCGTGGTCGCGTCCAGCGCGAGCCAATCCTGAGCCAGCCGGCTTGCCAGTGGATTGTAGAAGCTGCAGCGCAGGTACCCGTTGAAGCGCTCCACCTTGCCCTTAGTCTTGGCTCGGTAAGGCTTGCACAGTCGCGGCACGAAGTTGTGGTGCTTCGCAAAGTCGAGTGGATAGCGTCAAGCAGAATGGCCGGTCCTGTTGCCTCATGAGATGATGTTACTCCCGGTTAATTGTCACTCTCCGATTATTTTTCGATGAAGGCTGGCGCTGTGTAACAGCGTCAGCCTTCATCGCGTCGGCATCGCCAAGTATTCTGGCTACCAGTTCTCTGGCGCGGTTCGATCGCCATGCCTTCACACGGCGATGCAGGGTACGTAGCTGCGCGCCCGAATACATCGTCGGTGCCATGGTGACGAGACGCTCATGTAGCTTCTTGGCCGTGATGCCGGGCTCGGTTTCCAGCCATTGTTGTATCGTCGGCCACGTATGCTCGAATGGATCTTCCCGGCTGCGCCAAGTGTGAGGCACGCGCGCCTTTCGGTGATGCGTTGGTCTTACCTCGCCTTCCTGCCATGCTGTCCCAAGGCTCGCCAGGAAATCCGTCAGGGGAACGCAAGCAGGTATGGTTGCCTGCATCGGCGTCGTGCCGGATTCGCTACATTGTGCGACGTGCTGCTGCGCTTCGCGCATCCGACTTAAGAGCTCCAGTGGATCGAGCGCTCGACACTGAGCACGTAGTCTGCGTTTGGTTGCCTGTGGCACCGACGCCGAGCGCAGCACGCGCTCAAGCGGCGTCAACGGCGCTTCATACCGCTTCGTGACCCTCGCGCCATGACGTGTCTTCGATTTCAGCTTAAATGAAGGCTGGAAGACGTTAATGTACAAACGTGACACCTCGTAAAGACAGGCAAGGCTTTGCGTGGCTTCCAGTCCGCGTAACCTGCCATACCCGACGAGGCGGCGCACGACTGATCCATTCTTTTGCTCAACCCACGCCTGGTCATTTTTCTTATACGCACGAGAGCGTGTCAGCTCGATGTCTGTTGCTTTGCAGTAGCCGAATACGGCCTCATTCATGAAGGCTGTATCGTTATCGCAATCCAGACCACGCAGTGCAAACGGCAATGCTCGGCTGACCCGTTCGATGTGCTCGAGAACGAACGCACCGCTTCGATAAGGCATGGCCAGGCATTCGGTCCAGCCGGTCGCAATATCGGTCATCACGAAGCGATGCACGAAGTCGCCGTCGATCTTGGTGCCACCGCAATGCTCGACGAAATCAACCTCGAGATAGCCGGGTGGCGGATTATTCCAGTGAGGGAAGGTGCGGATCGGCACTGCACGGCCAATTGCACTATCCGCTCCACCAGCGCGTCGGCGTTGACCCGCGAAAGCCTGTTCGCGCACGTCATGCAGCAGCCGGTCAATGGTGGCGGCGCTGATCTGACTCAGCCGTTGGCGAACTTGCTTTGATAGCGTCAGGTGACCATGCCGTATCATCGCTTCGATCAGCGTTGGAATGAGGGCTTTCAGTCGTTTGCCGCAGATCCGATCGGCCGCCTCCCACAGCGTGATCAGCGCGGCGCGCACCTGATCGTCGTAGCGTCGCTGGGGCCGGGCTTTACCCTCGGCGGCACAGGCTCGCGGCACAGCACACGGATAGCGTGCTTGCGGTGATATCCCGTCACCTGGACAAACTCGTCCAGTATCGCACGCTTCTCGCTCCGATCAGAACGGCGGTACCGCTCGCCGACCGCCTCTATCCATTCTCATCGTGTTCTCATGCTGAGCCGCCTCGCCATCAGTCGCCCCCGCCAGCATTCTGACGGGTAACACATTACATGAGGCAACAGGCTCCGCTCGGTAGCAAAAAACATGAGTCAATGCGCCGGCCAAGATGATTGGCGCTGTCCAGGCGTGTGTGGTGTGAGGTTGCAGCCGCTGGTCGATGCGCTTCGCGAGGCGCTGCTACAACACGGCGTACTGCACGCCGATGAGACGCCGGTGCAAATGCTTGTCCCCGGTAAAGGAAAAACGCAGCGCGCGTACGTATGGGCATACGCCACGACGCAGTTCGCTCACGTGCGCGCCGTGGTCTATGAGTTCGCCAATAGCCGTGCAGGCGAACATGCTCGCCAGTTCCTCGGTGACTGGCGCGGCAAGCTGGTATGTGACGATCACAGCGGCTACAAAGCCGGATTCGAGCTGGGCATTACTGAAATCGGATGCATTGCCCATGCAAGACGCAAGTTCTTTGAGTTGCACGCCAACCACAAGAGTCAGATCGCTGAACAGGCGCTGGAATACTTCGGCGCACTTTACGCTGTCGAGCGCGATGTTGCACAACTCAAGCCCGATCGCAGAGGTGAAGTGCGTCAGCAGCGCGCTGGGCCGATCGCCGATGCGCTACATGAGTGGATGTTCACTCAGCGCAAACGGGTCAGTGAAGGATCAGCAATCGCCAAAGCGCTCGACTACAGTCTCAAGCGCTGGGAGGCGCTCACGCGTTATCTAGTCGATGGGCATGTGCCCATCGACAATAACTGGTTGGAAAATCAGATTCGTCTTTGGGCCATCGGTCGCTCGAACGGGTTGTTTGCTGGTTCGTTGCGCGCTGGGAAACGCGCCGCAACAATCATGAGCCTGATTCGATCCGCGCAGCTCAATGGTCACGGCCCGTACCTCTATCTCAAAGACGTGCTCAATCGATTGCCCACCCATCGAGCCGACGACATCGCCGCCCTGCTACCACATCGCTGGGCGCCAGCCCCAGCTTGATTGACGGCCATTTACCTCCAGGGATGTCTTTGCCGGGGGCTTACACTGATTTGGGGGTAGCCTCAACAATTCTCAAGAAACTTACTGCCAATTTTGATCAATCCAGTTACACACATTGTTCCATTCTTGGGTGCTCAGATACTGGTTTGTCCTTTCTTCAAGTAAGTCAACATGCTGCCAGTCATCCAGGGCGTAGGGTTGACTAAGCATAAAGTTTGCGCGTTGGTAGTGGTTTCCAAGCATTTTCTCCGCTTGCAGTACTGCTAGTTCAGCTGTAGCGTCCATCGTGAGGCTCAACAGAGCCGCTGGCGGAATAATTTTTTCCCATAGCTCTGGCCATAGCCAATATGTAACACCCCACTCATTCGGATCGTGTTTGTCAAAAACAGCAGGCTTTATTCCAACCGGCGTACGCCCAGTTCCCAGCGATAGCATGCGGATGCTGCCTAAATCAGTAGCGACTCCGCTATATAGCGCTTCAGAAATAGCAACTATAGACGGGTTGTTGGCAAAAACACCACCGTCTACAAAGTAACCTAAATTATTGCTGGTCACCCGATAAGGTGGAAAATAAGTTGGCGCAGCTGATGTCGCCAATGCTGCATCGGCCATTGTGATGTTACGGTAACCATTTTCTTGGCAATTGGAAAACATGCATGGAACCCAGCTATCGCTTGCTTTATCCCACAATTGAGCCGAGTTGACAGCTACGAAAGGTTCCGCAGATGACATCAAAGCACTTCCCAACAGTCCTTGGACAACATCTTTTAGACCATCGTTCACATACTTACAATGCAATAATCCAGAATTACCAAATTTCTCCGCCAGATCTCTTTCAGGCTTCCACCATCTACTATTATGCTTAAAAATCTCATAACCCTTATTTTTATAAATATCAACGATTTTTAAAATACTTGTTTTCTGAGCCAGACCAAGCGCCAATAGGCCTCCCGTGGACGTTCCCACAAAACCATCGGATCTATTTATGATATTGAATTTATCATCAAGATCTTTAACGAGTAAAGCGCTAATTAAGCCACGGATGCCGCCGCCATCGAAACTTATAATTTTGAAACTCATAACATAACTCCTGTAAAAGTTAAAATTGAGCCCCATAAAACCCGGCCAATTATCTATCCCATACCAACTCCATTACGAAGCTGTGAAAAAATTTGCTCCACCCTTGACGCCCGCCCCCGAGTCACTGGACACGTCGCTCGAGTGCAAGTGTCGCATCTCGTGCCACCGCAAATCTGACGTACAGCTTCTTGCGCTCTAGACGATTGAAGCATTGGGTTGGCACGTCTCAGCACGCGAGCACTGGAAAACGGAGGACGTTCACTTCTGCCAAGCACCCTATACCAAACACTCATGAGACTCTCCTTCAATAATAAACTAATAAAACAAATCGAGGACATCTAGAAGTCCTATAAATAACAATAATGCAAATGTATTGTTATTTATCTTACAATCACATCAAGGCTCTATTCCCATTGCACCCATCGATTGCAAATATTACATAATCATGAAAAAGTAAAATATCGATATTTTAAGAAATACGTAGTAATTCTCCTCGCACGTTCGAAACTACGTTGACATAGCCAGCTCGCCTTTCAATGAGTGTACTAATATTGCCGCGGTAATTTCATATTAGACTAAATAACCATTATATCAAGTCAACGTTCAATTTAACCCACCCTTTATTTTGCATTATCCATGTACTGCTCAAATATAATCTTATAATTATAGTAAATTTCGGTCGCTCTCGGTATTGTAAATCTTTATATCAGTACAATTTTCACAAAATATTGTGTCGTGTAATTTTTTCATTTTTTCAACATGCTAATTTTTTATGCTGTATCCATTTAGTAATCCACACTAGT
>NZ_JAHKSP010000031.1:0-1103 GCF_021733735.1 Mycetohabitans sp. B2 | reverse complement strand
AATGCACGTTGCTGGTGTACGTGGACGATGCAACGAGCCGGTTGATGCATCTGCACTTCACGGCAACTGAGTCGACCTTTAGCTACTTTGAGGCGACACGAGCCTACATCGAGCGCCACGGCAAGCCTAGTGCGTTGTACAGTGACAAGGCGAGCGTGTTTCGCAATGCGAGCGCCAGCAAGACCGGCAGCAGCGTGACACACTTTGGCCGAGCAATGTACGAGTTGAACATCGATACGTTCTGCGCGAACAGCAGTTCGGCCAAGGGGCGCGTGGAACGCGCACACTTGACGTTGCAGGACCGATTGGTCAAAGAGCTACGGCTGCGTGGCATCAGCACGGTGGCCCAGGCCAATGCTTATGCGCCCTGCTTCATCGCGACTTACAACGCACGCTTTGCGAAGCCAGCGAAGAGCGATTTCGATGCCCACCGGCCGCTGCGCTCTGACGAGAGTCTTGAGCTCGTGCTCACCTGGCGCGAGCCGCGCAAGGTAACGAAGTCGCTCACGGTGCAATACGACCGCGTCATGTACCTGCTGGATGACACGCTAGAGAATCGCAAGCTGATCGACCGCTATATCGACGTGTGGGAGTACCCGGATGGCCGCATCGAGCTTCGAGCCGACGGCCGTGTGTTGACCAGCAGGCAGTATGACCGGCTGGCCGAAATCGATCAGGGTGCAGTCGTCGAGCACAAGCGCCTCAGTCATGTATTGCAAGTTGCGCAAGCCATTCAAGCGCAACGCGACAGCAGCCGGATCGGTAAAGCGCCGTCTCGAACGCATCTGGGCGATTCAACCCGGACTAACCGGAACGAACGCCAACCGGGCAAGAAAAAGCAGCGTGAATTCACGCAGGCCGACGTCGAGCAGGTGATCGTGGATCTGGCTCAGCGCAGTCAAGCGCAACAGCCACCGCGCAAACCTGGCCGTCGGTCTGCCAGGGACAGTGGAACAGGCGTAAGCGCCCTGCCCATTCAGGACCCGCTCTTCGACACTGCGGGAGTTGTAACCCTAGAGAAACAAACCTTGAACCCGTCAACCCGGACATTTGAACTTAGCCGGCAGGCGGACATTTGAGAATGGCTTTGACATAGCGTGTAG
>NZ_JAHKSP010000030.1:0-2356 GCF_021733735.1 Mycetohabitans sp. B2 | reverse complement strand
CCGGACATTTGAACTTAGCCGGCAGGCGGACATTTGAGAATGGCTTTGACATAGCGTGTAGCGGCTACGTTGTAATGTCCGCTTTTGGCTAAGTTCAAATGTCCGCTTTTCGGTTCATCGTAAGCTAACCGGCGGCTGGAAATCCAGTGCCGGAGGCTTCGATGGCAACGACAGAGCGGATAACCATGACGATGGGGAATGCCACGGCATTGGACTGGCCAAGGAGACGGTTCGCCGGTTGATGACACAGGCCGGCTTGTGGGTGCCACGACGGCAGCGTCCCCCCAAGCTTTACCAGCCGAGGGCACGGCGCGCATGCCTGGGCGAGCTGGTGCAGATCGACGGCAGCGAGCATGCGTGGTTTGAGGATCGGGCGCCGCAATGCACGTTGCTGGTGTACGTGGACGATGCAACGAGCCGGCTGATGCATCTGCACTTCACGGTAACTGAGTCGACCTTTAGCTACTTTGAGGCGACGCGAGCCTACAGCTCGGGGGGACGATCCGAGCCACCGGCACATGGTTGCGTTCGATGATGATGGTTTGACCTTGACCATCGTCGTACCCAACCGATTCCAGTCTCACGCCTGAGGGATGCGCCGCCTGCCACCAGGACGCGAGCTGCGGTTCCCCGTCAGTTTTCACCCGATCGTCGCCGATAAGCTGTGCGATGCTTATCATCGCACTTTTAATGCATCCGGGATGGAGTCATTCGACTGCAACGGCCTTACAGGCGGCTGTTCGCGCTGCTCAGCCTGCCAAAGTTCGTAATTGGTTTGCAGGTTCATCCAGAAACGCGCCGTGCTGACGCCTGCGCGTTCCAGGCGCAAGGCAAGATCGGGGCTGATGCCGGAGTGTCCATTCAGCACACGCGAGAGCGACGTGCGGTTATAGCCGAGCCGCGCAGCGGCTTCGGTCACGTCAATTTCAAGCGGTTGCAGCACGTCCTCGCGCAGCAGCTCGCCGGGGTGCGGATGATGCTTCATCATGTCGTAATCCTTAATGATAGTCGTGGTAATCGACCAGCTCAACGTCAACACCGATGAATCGGAAGGTGACGCGCCAGTTACCGTTGACCCATATTGACCAGTGCTCTTTCATGTCTCCTTTCAGGAGATGCAATTTATAGCCGGGCTGATCCAATTCTCGCGGCGAACAGGCAGCGTTGAGCGCAGCCAAGATGCGGCGGAGTTTGGCCGCGTGGGCTGCTTGCACACCTCGCGGGGAATCCTCACGGAACAAGGCTTCAAGCCCTTTGTGCCGAAAGCTGATTATCATGCAGCAAGTGTAGCATGATGCGCAACACGCCACAAGAAAAAGACCAATAGAAGAGAGGTAATTATTCTAGAATGTGTCATCAATTCAAGGAAACGACAGAAGCGGCTGATCTCGTAGTCCGGACACGGCCTCACACGCCAGCGTAATTCTGGACCAGTCCCATTGCCTGCGCGAGTGCCGCCCCCGGCTGGTGCGGTGTGGCGCAGAGCCACGGCGGCAGGCGACTGCGGCCAGTCCGGGGCCATGCTTTAAAGCGCAACGCGACAACAGTCGGATCGGTAAAGCGCCGTCTCGAATGCACTTGGGGGATTCAACCCGGAGCAACCGGAACGAACGCCAACCGGGTAAGAAGAAACAGCGCGAGTTCACGCAGGCTGACACATTGAGGGCGTGAACTTGCCGGGCGTAGACAGGCGCAACAGCCACCCCGCAAACCTGGCCGTTGGTCTGCCAGGGACAGTGGAACAGGCGTAAGCGCCCTGCCCGTTTAGGATCCGCTCTTCGACACGGCGTGATTTGTAACCCATTAAAGATAAACCCTCAAAACATGACATTTTTAAATGGCTGTCGCTACGACATCTTGAAATAGCTTTGATATTTGAATGTAGAAACCAAGTAGTAACGTCGCATTTGGGCCAAATAGATGGAATGGTCGCCTCCCGCCCCAGCAGCTGTTTTAGCGACTGACAATGGAGTCCACGACAATCGCCATCGACCTGGCTAAGCGCATTTTTCAGATTTAGATTAATTTTAGCTCAATCGTTTTTCTTGCAAGAACGTGCCATTCTTCATTTTGTGGACTGTAACGCAAGGTTGCCTTAAGCGTGTCGCGCAACCAGGCAATGATTTGCATGAGCGTGGACATTGATAAATTGTCCGCGCCTGAGTCGACTATTATCTTATCGAACCTTGTTAATTTAAGGCGGCTTAAAAGGGAGTGAAAAATCTTTACGGTTTCAAATGGATCGGCAAATAACAAACAGCAGATTTCAAAAGACCGTAATGAAGAAAGCTGCATCTTCATTCCAAAAGGCCTTGCTCAGATTTACAAGTCGTTGCCATCTAAAATTCAACAATTA
>NZ_JAHKSP010000029.1:0-120615 GCF_021733735.1 Mycetohabitans sp. B2 | reverse complement strand
AAATGAGTCTACCTACATCTTGATTTATCGAATTTCCAGAAAGGCCGTGGAAATGCTGGGCCTCAAGCACGTGACGCAGAATACGCCCAAAACATAGTTCCAGCGCGCTCGAGCATGCTGCGTGCGCGCTTTGTAAGCAGCTCACGAGGCCGTTTGCGATGCGAGAGGCGCGTGAGGCATGATGGTGGATCGCTCGCTCGGATTAGCAATCAGGCAGTGGGCGTCGGCGGGCCAAACTACCGGGGCATGGCCCTGCAAGGCTTGCTCGATGGCTTGTAGTTCCCCGGCCACCTGTTCGCGGCGTGATTCCAGCGCCCCAACCTTGTCCTCGGCGTCGTAGACGCCTTCCAGTTCGGCGTCGATTTTTTGAGACGGAATCGACGTTCAGCTATTTCGAGGCGACGCGGGCGTATATCGAGCGCTACGGCAAGCCGGGCGCATTCTACAGCGACAAGGCAAGCATCTTTCGCAACGTTACATCGGGCAGGACTGGCAGTCGTATGATGCCGTTCGGCCGTGCGATGTACGGGCTAAACATCGACATGTTCTGCGCGAACAGCAGTTCGGCCAAGGGGCGGGTGGAACATGCGCACTTGACGTTGCAAGACCGATTGGTCAAGGAGCTGTGGCTGCGTAGCATCAGCACGGTGGCCCAGGCCAATGCATATGCGCCCTCCTTCATCGCGGCAGCATTTCGAGCATGCGCAGCAGCAGAGCAACGCACTCGATTTGGGGAAATGTTTTTGAGTTGTTCGTGGCGGGACAAAATTTGCTTCAGCCTAGATGTGCGAAAATACAAGCTGCACGAAACATTCAGATAGTCCCGCTCATCATTGTATTTTGCAGGTGGCACAGCCGATGCTTACGAAAGCAGGCGCGAAATATGCAAGGAAACTGACAGGCGGTCCACAATCTGGAACAAACGGCATGAGCTATGCACAGAAAAGGAGCATAATAGTATGAATGACTATCTGAGTTATGTTGGGATTGGCCTGATAACACTCTTACCGATCATCAATCCGATTACTAGCGCCAGCGTATTTCTTGGATTGAGCGCTCATATGAGCCCCGCGCAACGCAATCAGCAGATCAACTTGACCGCCCTTTATGTACTGATATCGTTATTGGTCTGTTTTTACGCAGGCAGTGCCATTATGAGCGCATTCGGTATTTCGGTTCCGGGAATGCGTGTTGCAGGAGGGATGATTGTTACCTATATTGGTTTTGGAATGCTTTTCCCAAAATATCACGAGATTGAGGCACAGGAGAAAATAGCGTCAAAGCATCCATCAAATGTGGCTTTTATTCCACTCACCTTGCCTGTGACCGTTGGTCCAGGCGCGATTGCGATGATTGTTAGCGATGCTTCAGCAATCCACCGAACAGGTGGGTATCGTCTAATCGATCATCTCGTCGTGCTAACTGTCGATATTGCGCTTACGTTGATCCTGTGGATGACTTTGCGCAGCGCATCGCGGGTGCTTCATTTGTTAGGAAGGTCTGGCACCGATGCCATTTCCCGAGTAATGGGTTTTATGCTGGTCTGCATGGGCGTTCAGTTTGGGTTGAATGGGCTGCACGGGGCCTTCATGGCATCGGAATGACCGTTTAAGGTTCTGTCGCATTAATTATGCTGACACAGAACAATTGTGAGCGGTCTATAAATCTTGCGATTACCCATAATTTTTTGTCATTACCCCCCAATGAGCAGGCGATCCTGGGCAGACACTTTGAAGCAACGCGCGGTGGCACCAAGATCGACACTGACTTCACAGTAAAGGGGTATGGGATTGACCGCTCCTTCTCCCCTGCCCGGCAGCCTGTGGCAGGGCCTTTTTCGCTGCCATGAAGCTGATCAAGTAACAAGCTACCGCCCGAATTCGGTGTCGCGCACCGCGTCGACTAGATAATCGACGAACGACGCAATGCGCGCCGAAATCGCGGTATTGCGATAGTAGACCGCATTGATCGGCTGCCGGACGTCTTGGGTCTGACGCGGGAAAAGCTCCACGAGCATCCCGTCGCGCCGATCACGCACGGTCATAAAGTCGGACAGGCACACGACACCGGCACCCGCCAGCGCGAGTTGCCGAAGCGTTTCTCCGCTTGACGACCAGATCGTTGGCGTAATGCGATACGGCTCTTGGTCAGGCCCCAATATCGGCCAGACATTGAGCGCCTCTGGCTGGTTGAATCCTAGCAGCGCATGCCTTGTCAGATCTTCAACGCGCTTTGGGTGGCCATGGGCTTCTAGGTACGCGGGGCTCGCAAGGATGCGCAAGCGGCTACGGCCCACGGCTTTGCGATGCAGCGTGGAATCCTTTAGCGCCCCAATCCGGATGGCCACATCGGTGCGCCGCTCCAGCAGATCGATGATGCCTTCGTTACTGTTAAGTTCCAATTCGACGTGCGGATAGCGCTCACGGTAACCCTGCACGAAGGGGACAATCACATGGAGCATGAACGGCGTGGCCGCATCCACACGCAGCCGCCCCGATGGCCGCTCGCGGTACGCGGCCATCCGCTCCTGCGCGCTCTCTACCGATGCGATGATCGCTCGGGCGTCGCTTAGAAACGCCCGCCCTTCCTCCGTCAGCTCTAGGCGGCGCGTGGTACGGCGCACCAGCGTAGTTTTAAGCTTTTCCTCCAGCCTTCCCAAGGTGCGGCTCGTGGCTGAAATGGTCAGGCCGAGCTGTTGCGCGCCGGCGGTGATGGAACCGGTGTCGATAACGCTCACAAGCGCCTGCAACTCGTCCAGTGTGATCTTCATTTTTGATTTCAAATCAAAACGATTTCGTTTATAGACGACTTTTTAAACAAAAGTAAAGCGTGCACACTCCGTCCCGTCTTCACCGAAGCTAGGACTGTAAGCCATGCCCCTCGCCCTCCTCGCGCTCACTATCAGCGCTTTTGCCATCGGCACGACCGAGTTCGTGATCGTTGGTCTAATACCGACGATTTCGTCCGACCTCGGCGTCAGCCTGCCCTCCGCCGGCCTCCTCGTGAGCCTGTATGCGCTTAGCGTCGCGGTCGGGGCACCCGTGCTCACCGCCCTGACCGGGCGCGTGCCGCGCAAGCTCCTGCTCGCGGGACTGATGGCGTTTTTCACCATAGGCAATCTCGTCGCCTGGCGCGCCCCCAGTTACGACTCGTTGATTGTGGCGCGGGTCCTAACCGGCCTCGCCCACGGCGTCTTCTTCTCCGTGGGCTCGATCATCGCAACGACGCTCGTTCCGAAGGACAAGGCGGCTAGCGCGATCGCAACCATGTTCAGCGGCATGACGGTCGCCTTCGTTGCGGGTATTCCGCTCTGTACCTTTATCGGTCAGCACTTCGGCTGGCGAGCAACCTTTTTCATTGTGGCCAGCTTCGGCTTGATCGCGTTTTTCGGCGCCATGGCCTTCGTTCCGCGCCAACTCGCGCATACGCATCCTGCCGGGCTGCTCCAGCAGTTCCGGGTGCTCGCCCAACCGCGTCTCGCGCTGGTCTATGCCATGACTGCAGTGGGTTACGGCGGCTCGCTCATCGCCTTTACGTTCATGGCGCCGTTGCTCGAGCAGATTACGGGATTCTCGCCATCCGAGGTCAGCGTCGTGCTCGTCTAACCCGACAAAGTCCATTTTGAACGTTCGCGGCAATTACGCCGTGAATCCAATCAGGAAATACATCATGAACTGTGATCCGCTTTTCCAGCCGCTCCAACTCGGCGCACTGACCCTGCCCAACCGCATCGTGATGCCGCCGATGACACGCTCGCGCGCAAGCCAGCCCGGCGACGAGGCCAACGGCCTGATGGCCGAATACTATGCGCAGCGCGCCGACGCCGGCCTCATCGTGAGCGAAGGCACGTATATCGCGCCGCTCGGCAAGGGTTACGCGTGGACGCCCGGCATCCACACGTCAGGCCAGATCGACGGATGGCGCAAGGTGACGGATTCGGTTCATGCCAAAGGTGGCCGCATCTTCGCGCAGCTCTGGCACGTGGGGCGCCTGAGTCACACGAGCCTGCTGGGCGGCGAGCAGCCGGTGTCGTCATCGCCGCTTCAGGCTAAAGGCGTGAACGTGTTCATCGCCGGCGATGAGCGCGGCACGCCGGGCTTCGTTCAGGCTTCCCAACCACGTGCGCTCAGCATCGACGAGATTGGCGAAATCGTGGACCAGTACCGCACGGCAGCGTGCAACGCGATCAAGGCGGGCTTCGACGGTGTCGAGCTGCACGCCGCGAACGGCTATCTCGTCAACCAGTTCATTGATTCGAACGCGAACACGCGCACCGATGAATACGGCGGGCCGCTAGAAAATCGTCTACGTTTCCTCGACGAGGTGGCGCGCGCGCTCATCGAAGGCACGGGCGACGCGCAGCGCGTGGGCATCCGGCTCGCGCCGCTCACCACGCTCAACGGTTGCGAAGACGCGGACCCGGAAACGACCTATCTCGCAGCGGCAAAGCGGCTCGGCAAGATCGGCGTGGCCTACGTCCATATCGCCGAAGCCGACTGGGACGACGCCCCCCACATGCCGCTCGAATTCAAACGCAAGCTGCGTGCCACCTATTCAGGCATACTGATCTATGCGGGCAAGTACACGGGTGAACGCGCGCGCGACGCCATCAAAGCGGGCTGGGCCGACCTCATTGCGTTCGGTCGTCCGTTCGTCGCCAATCCCGACCTCGTGCAGCGCCTGCGTCGTGGCGCACCACTCGCGCAGCCTCATCGCGAGACGCTGTTCGGCGGCGGCGCGAAGGGCCTCACGGACTATCCAGTGCTCGACGAAAATCGTGCGGGTGTCATGGTATCCGCGTGACCAGAGAGGCCGTAAAAAATTCCTTCTGCGCGCGGCTCGATCGTATGGCTAGCCACATCGGTGCCATGGCGCGGGGCCATGCTATCGTACCGGCAAGCCGGACGCTATGAGCGACACATCTGCCGACATCAGTGGTCGCCAGAAACTCTCCTTTGGCATGACGCATCACTAGCCGCAACCGCCCCGCTCTACTGCAGCAGCGCCAGCACGGCGTGAAGCAGTTCGCTGGATGGATCGGCGAGTTCGTTGACCAGATTGAAATGATGGCAATCTGGCTGCTGCACCAGTCGGACCGGCAATCCTTTTGCGACCAGCAGTTCATGGAAATGATAGGTCTGGTGCTTGAAGCCGGCTGTCTCTAGGCCCCCGACCGCCAATACTACCGGCGGTCCGTCGTGCGGCAGCCGCAATGCCGGGCTGAGCAACGCCGCTTGCTCCGGATGGAGCCGTAGCCATTCGTTGACGTTGATGTCGCACAACGGCCGAATATCGTAGAGTCCGCTCAGGCCGACGATTCCCTTGATGACGTCGGACGGAACCTCGAACGCGCGTTGCCAGTCGTCGCCATACAGCATGCCGGCCAGATGCGCTCCCGCCGAGCTGCCGCAGACGATGATCCGCTGGACATCGATGCCATAGGTTCCGCCATGGCGATACAACCATGCGAGCGCGCTGCGCACCTCGCGAACGACTTCGGCAAGCGTCGCCTCAGGCAATAGTGTGTATTCGATCATCGCCACCGCCACACCGTGGCTCGTCAGCGCTTGCGCCATCGAGCACGCGTCTTCCTTGCGCTGCGAACGCCAGTATCCACCGTGAATGTAGACGAAGAGCGGCGCGGGCTGGCGGGCCGCAACGGCCGGAAAGATATCGATGCGCTCGGCCTGTCCCATGCCATAGCGTTGGTCGAGTATCGCCGGGCAGGCTTGCCGGGACTGCTCGGCTAGCTGCGCGTATAGGCGCATTTGCGCATCGAAGTCGGCTACGGAGGCGCGAGCGTTGTACTGAACCGCGCGTTCAGCGAGGTCGGAAAACGTCAAGTCAAACGGCATGATGGTCCCGCTGTCAGTTCGAAATGCATGATACGCCGCAGCCACTGCCGCGGCGGCATGATACGCTGCGCCAGCTGCCGTGTCGCTAGATGCTTAGGTGCACGCTCAACTTGTCCGCCTGCGCCTGCAGCTGTGCCGAGTCGCCGTGCCAGACCACGCGTCCCTTGGACATCAGGTAGTGATGGTCCGCAATCGCCAGTTGCGATGCGAGGTTCTTGTCGATGCAAAGAATCGCCAATCCGGTCCGCTTCAGTTCAGCAAGGCATCGCCAGATTTCCGCGCGAATCAACGGCGCTAACCCTTCTGTCGCTTCGTCCAAGATCAGCAGGCGCGGATTGGTGAGTAACGCGCGGCCGATGGCAAGCATCTGCTGCTCCCCGCCGGACAGGTTCGAAGCGAGGTTACGCTCGCGTTCCTTGAGCCTTGGAAACAGCTGGTAGACACGCTCCAGCGTCCATGGCCCCCCTGGCCGCGGATGGCCGGCGCGTGCCGTCGCGACAAGATTCTCGCGCACCGTCAAAGTCGGGAAGACGTGTCGGCCCTCGGGCACGAGACCGATGCCGGCCCGCGCGATCCGATAGGACGCGCTTGAATGCACCGGCTTGCCACCGAGCCGGACGGCGCCCGTGCAACTGCGCAGCAAGCCGGTGATCGACTTGACTGTCGTGGACTTGCCCATCCCGTTACGACCCAGCAGCGTCACGAACTGTCCGTCGTCGACCATCAGATCGACACCGAACAACGCTTGGCTGCGGCCATAAAACGCTACCAGCGATTCGACTTCAAGCAATCGGCCCGTCATACGTGTTTCCCTTTGCCGTGCAGTGCCGTGTCATCACCGAGGTAAGCTTCGCGTACGCGAGGATCAGTGCGGATCTCGTCGGCACGGCCTGTAGCAATCGGCTTGCCGTAGACCAATACAGTGATCCTGTCGGCCAGTGCAAAGACCGCATCCATATCGTGTTCCACCAGCAACATCGCATGACGGCCTTTGAGTTCGTACAGCTGTGCCATCATGTTCTCTGACTCGGCCTGGCTCATGCCTGCCATGGGCTCATCGAGCAACAGCAGCTTGGGCCGGCCGGCGAGCGCCATCGCCAGCTCTAATTGACGGTGCTCGCCATGCGCCATCTGCGCAGCGCTTACATGCGCGCGCTGCGCCAATCCGACACGCTCGAGCAGCGCCAGTGCGGGCTCACGCACGCGGCTCTGGCGCGCGAGCGCGCCCCAGCAGCTAAAGCGCCGCGGCCCGAGCGCATTGACCGCAAGCATGACATTCTGCAGTGCGGTATAGTCCGGGAGCACAGATGTGATCTGGTATGAGCGTGTCAAGCCGCGCTGCGCCCGTTGACTGATGCTTGTCGATGTCACGTCGCGGCCGTCAAACTTGATCGTGCCTGCATCCGGGCGCAACTCGCCGGCCAGTTGCGCGATCAGCGTGCTCTTGCCGGCCCCGTTCGGCCCAATGACCGCATGGATCTCGCCCGCCTCGATCGTCATGCTGAAATGGTCGGTCGCGACAAAGCCGCCATAACGCTTGACCAATCCCGTCACTTGCAACAAACTCATACTTGCTCTCCCGTCGCACGGGGGCTACGGGCCGTGCGTGCGCCGAACGACTCGAGCAGCCCTGCAAGCCCGTGGCGATTGACGAGCACCGCCACCACGATCAATGGTCCCATGACGAGCATCCAGTGCTCCGTCATTGCCTTGAGCCCCTCTTCTGCCAACACGATCGCAAACGCGCCGAGCACTGCGCCGATGAACGTGCCGGCGCCGCCGATCACCACCATCACGATCAGATCGCCGGACATCGTCCAGGACAGATACGACGGAGCCACGAATTGGGTCAGGTTCGCGAACAACATGCCAGCGACGCTTGACAATACCGCGGCAACGACATAGGCAGCCCGTTTGCATCGCGTAGTGGGTATACCAAGCGCCTGCATCCGGCGCTCGTTAATCCGAATACCACCTAGTGTCATGCCCATTGCAGTGTGCAGGAAGTGTCTGCCGAACGCGAGTAGCGCCATCAGCAGGCATGCGGATACGACGTATAGCGTGAGCGGATCAGTCAGCTGCACGGCGCCGAACTGGCTGCCGGCAGCCAGCGCGAAGCCATCGTCGCCCCCATACTCGCGAAGACCGACCGCAAAAAAGTAAAACATCTGCGCGAACGCCAGCGTAATCATGATGAATGCGATGCCGCGGGTGCGCAACGCGATGGCCCCAGTCACCACAGCCACCAGTGCACTGACCGCGACCGCACAAAGCAAATGCAGCCAGCCGCTGCTCACGCCGTGTTGCGCGAGCATCCCGGTAGCATAAGCGCCCAGCCCAAAGAACAGCGCGTGTCCAAAGCTCACGAGACCGCCAACGCCCAATATCAGATCCAGCGACATGGCGACGATGGCGAGAATCGCGATGCGCGTGACCAACGTCAGTAAAAACGGCTGCTGGGTCGCCTGTGCGTAAAGCGGCACCGCGATCAACGCGGCCATGATCAGCCATGACATCCTGCCAGTGAGCGTCGCGCGCGCGGGTGACTCGTGGCTGCTCGATGTTGAACGCGCCGTACGGCGCACGGCTAATGGGATCGACATGATCGTCCGCCTGTTCAGTGTTTGACCGAAAAAAGCCCTTGCGGACGCCACGCGAGCACGGCCGCCATCAGGATATAGATCAGCATCGATGCGAGCGCAGGCCCGGCGCTGTCAGCGGCGCTGCGCTCCAGCAACTCGCGCAGCGCCACCGGCAGCAGCGTACGGCCGAGTGTGTCCACCACGCCAACGATCAGTGCTGCATAAAAGGCACCACGGACCGATCCGATCCCGCCGATGACGATGACCACCATCGTCAGGATCAGAACGGGCTCGCCCATGCCAGACTGCACGGACAAGATCGGGCCGGCGAGCAACCCGGCAACGCCTGCCAGCGCAGCGGCGACACCGAACAACAACGCATTGAGCAATCCCATGTTGACGCCCAGCGCGGCGACGATGTCACGATGTGTTGCGCCCGCACGAATCAGCATGCCTATGCGGGTGCGATGAATGACGACGTAGCAACTCAGGGCAATGCCAATACCGACGGCCACGATGAGCAGCCGATAGACGGGGTAGTTGATGCCGAATACGTCGATGGCGTCGGACAACGAGGGCGGCACTTCCATATAGTAGGGAGAAGGACCCCATAAAGTGCGGGCCAGTTCGTTGAAGAATAAGATCAGCCCGAACGTGGCCAGCACCTGATCGAGGTGGCTTCGTGCGTAGAGGCGGCGGAATATTCCCGCTTCCAGCGCGATGCCCACTACCATCATGGCGGGAACGACGGCCAGCGTCGCCAACATGAATGAGCTTGTCAAGTTATACACAAGCGCGCCGACAAAAGCGCCTATCATGTAAAGTGAGCCGTGCGCCAGGTTGACGAAGTTCGCAATACCAAACACAAGCGTGAGGCCGGCCGCCATCAGGAACAATAGAATGCCGAGCTGCAGGCCATTGAGGCACTGCATGATCGCCAACGTCAGGTTCATCGTGGCATCCGCTCAGTTCATTTTGCACTGCTGCAAGACCGGCGTGCGGGACTTCGGCACGATCGGGTTCTTGCTCTCGAACGCGGCACCGGTGGCAGTGCGCACGACGTCGACGCGATAGAAGCCGGCACGGGGGAATTGGTTGGATTCCAGGCTGAAGTCACCTCGCACCGATTGAAAACGCGCGGTGCGCAGTGCGGCACGTAGCGCATCGCGATCCGCCACGTTACCCTTAACAGCCGACAACGCAGCATCGAGCAGGTTCGCCGCATCATAGGATTGCGCCGCGTACATCGATGGCTTGCGCCGGTACTTGGACTCGAAAGACGACGCAAATTGTGCGTTCTGGGCGTTCTTCAGATCAGGCGCATACGGTGCGGCGGTAATCGCGCCAACTGCGCTCTCTTTGAGTGCCGGTAATGTCGTGCCATCGATCGTCGAGACCGAAATCAACGGGATCTTGCCCAACAAACCGGCCTGCCGATACTGCTTGACGAAGTTCACGCCCATGCCCCCCGGATAGAACACATAGACGGCGTCCGGCCGCGCAGCCTGCAACTGAGCCAATTCGGCCGAGTAATCAGGCTGGTTGACCTGCGTGTACACTTCATTGACAATCGTGCCGCGGTAATCGCGCTTGAAGCCCGCGATCGCGTCACGTCCTGCCTGGTAGTTCGGGGCCATCACATAGACGTGCTTATAGCCCAAGTCCTGCACCAATTGCCCCCCTGCTTCATGCAGTTCGTCGTTGTTCCACGAGGTCGAGAAAAACAGCGGCGAACACCCCGGTCCGGCAAGCTGCGTGGGGCCGGCATTGGAACCGATCAGGAACACGCCGGCGCTGGTTACCGGTTTGTGGATCGCCATCATCACGTTGGAGAACGTCACGCCGGTGATGATTTTCACCCCATCGCGATTAATCAGTTGTTGGGCTTCCTGGAGGGCGATATCCGGTTTGAGCTGGTCGTCCTTGCGCAGCACCTGAACCGGTACGCCGCCCAGCTTGCCGCCTTTTTGCTCGACAGCCAGCATGAATGCATCGTATTGGTCCTGGCCGAGCGCGCCGCCTGGACCCGACAATGTCCCAATGAAGCCGATTTTCAGCGGCCTCGGCTCGGCGGCTTGCGCCGGCATTGGGTACAGTACGGCAGCGGCCAGCGCAATCAGCATGCGGACGCCGCGACGACGCGGCGTGGAGTGATCGACTCGGTCGGTCATGCGTGGGTCTCCTGACGAGGCTGTTATATCGATTCAGCAGACGGCGCGGCGGCCCGGCCCCGGTATGCTGCCGCATCGCCGCGGCGACCTGCCCGAGCTGCGCGTCAGGTCTACGAAACAGATCAGTGCAGCCAGTCTAAGCGGCACTGAGTGTAAACAATAATAACCTTTTCAGGATGCGCTATTCCCTACCGTTATAGTAGCGATTTGTCCGCTGTCGAGCGCGTCGTGTACCAAGGCTGCACTTTCCCGAAGGCAGGCGATGAAGCGCATGCATGCAGGGCTGATTTTCTTGTTTGCGCGGACTGAAAACCCCACGGCGCCAAAGTCCGCCACCTCGGTGATCTCGACAATCGCCAACAAACCCGCATCGACGAACTGATGCGCGGCGGCGCGCGGCATCAGCGCTGCGCAGGGCCGCTCGAGCAACAAGCCGAGATTGGTCAGCATTGACAGCGACTCGACACGATCGGCCGGCATCGGCAAGCCGGCGTCATGGAACAGTCGTTCAGCCCACAAGCGGACTGGAGAATCGCCAAGTGGCACGATCCACGGCAAGTGCATCAAGTCGGCAAGGCCCGGTTGCGCGGGCAGGCCTGCCGCATGCCTGGCACCGACCACCACGCACATCGATTCCTGGAACAGGACCTCGTGCTGCAACGGGAACGCATTGGCAAGCGGCAGCTCGCGCTCGGGCAGGCGGCCGACCACGATATCCAGGTCGCCGGTCGCCAGCGCCGGGAACAACTGCGCAGTCGCCCCCTCACGCACCGTGATCAGCATGTCGGGCGCCTGTTCCTTCAATTTGCAGATCGCCACCGGCAGCAGCCGGGCCGACGCCGATATCAGCGTGCCGACGATCACGTGTCCGGCCGTGCCGCTTTGCAGAGCATTGACCTCGTCGGTCAGGTAACGCAGTTCGGTGAGCATCGATTTAGCACGACGGCCCAGCAGCCGACCCAGTTCCGTGGGCACGACGCCGCGGTTCGTGCGCTCGAACAATGCCTCGCCGAAGAATGCTTCCAACTCCTGAATGGACTTAGTCAACGCCGGCTGCGTCATGCTCAACTCGTTGGCAGCGCGTAGCAGTGACCCGCTGTCGATGACCTGGGCGATTAGGATCAGTTGCTGCAACTTGAGCTTGCGCGACAGCGAAACGTGCGTGAGCTTATGGGTATGCGGCAAGGGTTGGTGTACGTTTTCGTTCATCATGAAGTCTCGTCGATCCTCCATATATCGTCCCAAGCGAGGGCGCGGCAGCACAGTCCCTTGTCCGGATCCCATAGCGTAACGCAGAAATGCGCGGTCCCGATCATCCGCATACAGCGTGAGCATCCCCGCCGTGCCTGCCGTCGATCTGACCTATCGGCCGATATTACTGTTTGGACTATAACGGCCTGGAATTTTCATTATTTTTTTGTTTACCGGCCCCTAGATTGGGCGGGCCTTTTCCGACACACCGATCGGTCTGCGTAAGTGCCGGCGGGCATCTACCTGTCTGCCCCGCTAGTGCAAGCGGGCGTTGATCGAAGGAAGCCAGATGAAAAATATAACGATGCTTGCGGTGGCCTGTACTTGTGTCGGTGTGGCAGCGCCTTGCCCTGCTTCCTAGACAGGCAAATCGCCTAGCCAATTTAAAGATGTTCTATCCGATCGACGGCGCTATATGCACCGGCCGGCTATGCCGCATCATGCGGTATTGGATCGCGACGGTGCAGATTACAGTACTTTGCATGACTTAATAGCTAGTGGTAACTTTGGCACTACGAGATTCGTGACCGGTATGCGCAGACAGTTGCGATCGGTATGCGCAATCGGTATGCGCAGACAGTTTTAATTGGGCAGCCCGCAATGCAGGCCAGCACCTTCAGGTGAATCTACGGCACGCCGGTGCGCAATCAATGTCTAACCGTACGCATCCGGTCAGCGGCGCAGAATACGGCTTGAGCAGGCACGCGTTCGCGCAGTGGTCGCAGACGCCGCGCATGCATCGCAGGTCGCAATACACTGCTGCCGTCCATCCTGATCCATCTCGATTCGTCCAGTGGCACATTCCGCGCCCCGCCGACGGCCGTAGTGCGGAGCGCACTGCTAACGCCTAAGCTTGGAAGGCTGTGGCTGCTCAGTGAGCCCGCTCTTGTCGGTGTCAAAACCCAGCCCGTTCTTTCGATCACTGGGCGGATGGTTCCCCGCGCCGCCATGGTGACGCGTGCCGTCGGCACTGCCGCCGGATTGTTGCATCGGCGGCGTGACCCGCTTCGCCTGCGCCGCCACTGGGTCCGGCGTCGCCAACGCCAGCTTCGCTTGTGCCACCGCACCAACAGGCCCCGTGTCGGCTGAGCGACTGCCAGCTGGGCGATCCGTCGTACCCGCGAGTGCTGCCCGCGGCACAGCGGCGGCGACGCAGCAAACCAGCCCCAATGCGGCCAGGCCGAGGTGTGGCCATGACGGCCGCGAAGCCCTGGATACCTGCCGCTGCGCCCATTGTGCGTGCCGACGGGCGCGCGTCACGTGATCCGAATAGCGTTGATGTCCCATGATGCCCTCCATTGTCGCAATTCGACGTGGTGTTAAGCATTTCCAATGCCTGCGCCCGCCCGTACGTCCTCCTGGCTTCTGGCCGGCATCGATCGCGGCGTCGCGGCAATCGCTGCGGTGCGTGCCCACGCGGCTCAGGCCAATGGATGGGGCTCAGGTACTTCAGCGACATTCGCCAGCATCTTGTCATCCAGACCGAACTGCTCGTGCAGTGCGCCCCAGCCGAGCGGCGTAACTTGCACGGCGCGCATCGAAGCATGCGCGCCGCCGCGGAAAACGCGCGCGGCATCGATCTGTGTGTGGCCTTCCCGATACGGCAGCGTGGACTGCCCGTCGGCACCAGTATCGATTAGGATGTCATCGCCACGCTGGCCAGTACAGTCTCCAGCCGCTCCAGGTCTTCGTCCGTGTGCGCCATAGCGTCGCGCGCCATCGCCCAACGCTTGGATCAACGCTGGATGCGCGGCAAGTCCCAGATAGTCGTTACTCGCAAAACCCACGATGCGTCGTCCGTCCACGCTCATCCGCGTGCTGCATGCGCTGTCGGCAATGCGCCGATGTCGGCGCAAGTGCTCTGCATCGAGCGCCGACAAGTTGCGCCCGAGCGATTCGATCAACTTTATGCGAGTTTTTCTGGAGGTCATTGCCGTGATTTGGCGATCCATTGGATTGGGGCCGCCTCCTGGCTCGTCGCGCCAAGCCGGTCGATCAGCTCGCGGTCCTGACTGGGAGCCGGATTGGGCGTAGTCAACAGTTTCTCTCCGATGAACACCGAGCCGGCGCCGGCGAACAGGCACAGCGCTTGAAGCTCATCGCTCATGTGCTCACGCCCGGCCGAGAGCCGTATCACGGACGCGGGCATCACGATGCGGGCCACCGCGATCGTGCGCACGAACTCCAACCCATCGACGTCGCGCTCGTGCGCGAGCCGCGTGCCTTCGACCCGCATTAGGGAATTGACCGGCACTGACTCCGGGTGCGCCGGCAAATTGGCCAATGTCTGCAACATGCCGACTCGATCCTCGCGCGACTCCCCCATGCCGATGATGCCGCCACAGCAGACCTTCAGGCCCGCGTTGCGCACGTGCTCGAGTGTGTCAAGCCGCTCCTGCAACGTACGCGTAGTGATCACCGACGGATAGTATTCGGGGCTCGTGTCGATGTTGTGGTTGTAGTAGTCCAGGCCGGATTCGGCCAAGCGCTGCGCTTGTGCGTCGGTTAGCATGCCGAGCGTCACGCAGGTCTCCAGTCCCAGCGCCTTCACGCCCTCGACCATCGCGCAGACCCGCTCCAGGTCGCGCTCGCGCGGACTGCGCCATGCGGCTCCCATGCAAAAGCGCTGCACGCCGGCAGCCTTTGCTTGCGCAGCGGCCTGCAGCACTGCGTCCACGCTCATCAATGCGCTCGCCTTCAGGTCGGTCTCGGCGTGGACCGATTGGCTGCAGTAGCCACAGTCCTCCGGGCATCCGCCCGTCTTGATGGACAACAATTGCGAAATTTGTAGGCCGCGGCCGGCATGATAGCGTCGCTGCACAGTGTGCGCGCGATATAGCAGGTCATCGAATGGCAAATCGAACAACGCCGCAATTTGTTCGTGCGTCCAGTCGTGCCGGATCGGCGCTGCGTCGTCGCCGGACAGACTGGAGGATTGAGCAGATGATTCTGTTGCCCTAATCGACATATGCAGATACTCCTGTGCGGGTGGGGGTCCAAAATGGCCCGGCGGCCACGGGTAAGGATGACACGCGTCGCTGGCACGCCGCGGCCGTGGTGGGTGTCGACCACCCAGCTCATTTAATAGATAATCTATCGACTTCCCATGCTCACGCCGATTGCTTCTTGGATGTTATAACGAAATTGGCGTCAGTTTACTTACTCATGAAAATAGATAATCTATGAAATGGACACCGTGCGCCTAAGCGATACCCACACGCCAAGCTTGGTCGAGCATATCGTGAACCGGTTGCGCGAGCGTATTGTCAGTGGGGAGTTGGCCGGCGGTACCGCCCTGCGGCAAGACCACATCGCCAAGGAATTTGGGGCAAGCCATGTGCCCGTGCGTGAAGCGTTCCAGCGTCTGCAGGCAATCGGACTGGTGACAATCCTGCATAGGCGTGGCGTGCGCGTCACCGTATTGGACCGTGTTGCCATCAAGGAAGCGGCTGACATGCGGGCGGTGCTCGAGCCGCTCGCGCTGCGCCACGCTATGCCACACCTGCGCGCCGAACATTTCGAGGCGCTCGAAAGCGCCCACGCCGCGTGCGACGCCGCCAATTCGCTTGCGTCGTGGGATGCGGCCAACCGAGCGTTCCACTACGCGCTGGTGCGTCATTGCGCGATGCCCCGCCTGCTGGCGACGCTGGACGTGCTGCAATTGACCAGTTCGCGTTTCGTGCTCGCCGTCGGCCGGGCGCGCGGCTGGCAATCGCGCTCGAACCACGACCATCAACTGATCATCGACGCGTTGAAAAGCCATGATCTCGAGCGCGCCGCTCAATTGTTGTCACGCCACATCGGCACCATGGAGCGCGTCGGATTCCCGGTCAGCTAGCGCGGTGATATCCGTCGCGCCACCGAGCCGTGCTGCTGATCATCGACGGCTTTCGTCACGCACGTGAGTGCAGTAAGAGCGATCCTGCCCTGTCGCAGGTCGTTCACGAGTTGGGTCCGCCTTAAACACAGCACGGGGTGTGCAGTTCACCTCAACTGAGCCCCGCTTCGGCAAACGGCAACTCGTGTTGCACCGGCTCGCGCACCAAGCGCTGTGCGTGCGCTGGTCGCAGCGCACTGACCCGCACGCCGAGCAACCTGAGCCGCTTGTCCAGCGGCACGCGCTTCAGACATTCGGTGGCGGCGCGCCGGATCACAACCGCATCCGCGGTAGGCTCCGGCAAGCTGACATCGCGCGTGACAGTGCGAAAATCCGCATAGCGCAGCTTCAGCCCGACCGTGCGTCCGACATAGCCCTTGCGCGTCAAGTCTTGCGCCACGCGCACGCACAAGTCCGTGAAGATCGCCGAGAGCGCGGCGCGGTCGTGGCGCACGTGCATATCACGCTCGAACGTGGTTTCGCGGCTCATCGATTTCGGCTCCGACGTGACTTGCACCGGCCGCTCATCGATGCCGTGGGCGACATCGGCCAGCCAGGCGGCATAACTGTGGCCGAAATGCTCCTGCAGCAGTCCGGGATCGGCCTTCGCCAGATCGCCGACCGTGGCAATGCCCAGCGACACAAGCTTCTCGCCCGCCTTCGGGCCGATACCGTTAACCTTGCGCACCGGCAGTGGCCAGATCCGCGTCGGCAGGTCCGCGATGGACAAAATCGTCATGCCGTCCGGCTTGTCCAACTCCGAGCCGATCTTGGCGAGTAGTTTGTTCGGCGCAACGCAGATCGAGCACGTAAGACCGGTCGCGTCGCGCACTGCCTGCTTGATGCGCATCGCCAACGCTCGCGTATCGTCGGGCAACGCGGTCAAGTCGATGTAGATTTCATCGATCCCGCGGTCCTGGATCTGATCAGTGAATGTCGCCACCGCGGCCTTGAACAGCCGTGAATAGTGGCGATACGAGTCGAAGTCGGTGGGCAGCAGGATGGCGTCGGGCGCAAGCTGCGCGGCCTTCATCATGCTCATCGCGGAAAATACGCCGAGCGAGCGCGCCTCATACGTGGACGTGGTGACCACACCGCGCCCCGCATAATCGCCCAAGCGGGCGAACCGGCGCGTGCCGTCCGGCAGCGTCTGCGGCGCCGCCTTCCGGCCACCGCCAATCACCACCGCTTTGCCGCGCAACTCGGGATAGCGCAACAACTCGACGGATGCGTAAAAGGCATCCATGTCAAGATGGGCGATCCGGCGCGTCAGAACCATGGCAATCGGAATGGCGGCTGTGCAATGTTGAACGGCGATAGTATACCTGTATATTTGTACAGGCGGCGCAGCGGGAACGCGTACGTTTTGTCAAACCGGTAACCGCGGGATCGACACTGGCGTCGATGGCATCCGCATTCATTTCATATGAACTGCTTTTTATTGTCGACCCGTACCTGCAACGTGTATTGCCGCGTTTCGCCTGCCCACCTGTCCGGCGCGCCAGACTCACGCTGTTGCCGATGACGGCGATGGTCGCGGCCCGCAGTCGGCGTTGCGGCGGGACCTCGGGTTGAACTACGCGCTAAATACGCACGGGTCATTGACCGCGTCGGTGCCATATATGCCGCTGACAACCTATGCGAGCACGCCGATCAAGACGGCGGGCGGCACCACGCTGGCGGCATCCAAGGCAAAGTTGAGCGCCGCCCCGCTCATCACGTTCCTGACACTGTCCACGGGCCGCAACAGCGGCATGCTCAGACCTTCGCCCACACCTCCGACTGGCCCGGCACGTCGCCTTGCGTCCACCACTTTGCACGATACGTCACGCCATGGTACTTGACGGTCATCCCGGCTGTATAGATTTGCGAGCTGGACCATTGCGCGCCCGGCGTCGGCTTGCCACCGTGCGAGCCGCCACCATACGACGAATCCTGCGTCACGCCAGTGCCCCAATGGCCGCCCAGTTGCCGGAACACCTGCGTGAATGCATACGGTTGCTGCGAAACGCCGGAACAACTGGGCGATGCGCCACCGCTATTGCTCGCACAAGCCTTGTCCCGGCCGATCGACCAGTTACTGAGCAGTCCGATACCATCCGAGCGAGCTTTGTCGAGCAGCGCCTTCGCGTCTGCCAGCGAGAACGTCTCGCCTTGCACGTCATTCTTGCCGATCATCGGCGTCACGCCAATCATTTGCCACAACTGGGCGTCGGTCTTCGGGCTGCCCGCCGCCTTGTACGCCGCATCCAACTGCGCGTAGACTGACGTGGCAGCGCGCTTCGCCGCCGCGCCCATGTCAGCTGTGCCATTGCCATAGTCCATCGCCATGATGTTGACCGTATCCAGCGTCACACCGTTGTCTAGCGCTGCGTCGAGTACGCGCAAGCCATCGGCGGTCAGCCCCGATGGCATCACCGGGAGAGTCAACGTTACATGCAGTGCCTTGCCGTTGGTGCGCATCGTGTGCTGCAGTTGCCGTACAGCCTGGAAATTGCGCGTCAGCGCCGCGCTGTCCGTTTGCGCCGCGCCTTCGATATCGAAATCGATATGCGTCAACGAATACGTATCGATCACCGTCTGATACGCCGCGGCCAGCGCCGACGCGCTGCTGCATGCTTGCATCAACGGCATGCCAGCTTGGCCGCCAAACGAAATCGACACCTCGCCGCCCTTGGCTCGATAATTGTTGATCGACTTGGCGATGGAGGTCAGCAAATCCGACGTTTGGCCGCGTCCGATCGGCTGCACGCCGCCCCACGACGGCACGCATTGGTTGCCGCCGGACAGCACGAATGCCATTGTGAATTGCTGGATCCCTTGCCGCACGCCGACCTCGTCCAGCGAGGGCGTGGGCCATGCCGTCATGTCGACATAAGGCGCATACACGCCTTCGCCAAACGCATGCCCGCAGAGACCAACGCTCATGGCTGACAGGGCTATCGCTTTCAACAGGTGCTTTTTCATTGCTTCTCCTGATTGATGAAGGGAACGTGACCACCACAGGCGCGCTGGCTGCATCGCTCTATTAACATTCGACAATACAGGCCTGTCTGTTTGTGATAGTCGCTATAGACAACGTCCGAGTTGATTCTCGTGGCGCTTCGAGCAAAGCTGAGGATCAGTTTCGGGAGTCGAAACGTTATTGCGCCCCTGCGGCTGGCTGAAGCAGACCGTTGCGTCGTGCCGTCCACGAACGTTGCCGGATCATGGGCGAAAGCGGGCATTCATGTATCGCCAGGCGCGAGCCGGCATCGCGCCTAGCGAAGGCCCGAGGACGAACGCACTTTTTATAAATAGCGCTGTGCGTCGGCCCACGCGTCGCGCACCACGCGCGCAGCGGGGACCGCCCGTGCCATTGCGGCAGCCTGCCCAGCCCATACCTGCATTCGATGATAGTCACGCGCCGCTGCGCCTGCCTCTTTCATCGATGCGGTAAGCGCACGCTGTACTGGATACGGCGCCGGATGTGGGGCATTCGGCGCCGCCGCTGCAAGCACGTAATCGGTTGCCACCGAACGGCCGAGACGGCCAGTGAACGCGCGCGTCGGTACGGTGTCCTCCGGCTCCAATCCGTCCAGCGCGTCCGCCCATGCGGGGTTCAGCGCCGCCTCCGGGCAACGCAGGAAAGCGGTACCAAGCTGCACCGCGCTCGCGCCGAGGATCAGCGCGGCCGCCAGCGTACGGCCATCGCCGATACCGCCGGCGGCGACCAACGGGACGCGAATGTGGTCGGCCAGGCGAGGCAGCAGCGCAAACAGGCCAACAGCTTGCCGCTCCGCTCGGGCCGCATCGAACGCGCCACGATGACCGCCCGCCTCGAAGCCTTGCGCAATAATCGCATCGGCTCCCGCTGCCTGTGCCTTCCGGGCTTCGTCCAGCGACGTGACTGTCGCGAACCAGGCAATGCCGTGGTCCTTCAAGCGTTTCACGTACGCGGGCGCAAATACCCCCATGATCGAGGTAACGACATCCGGCCGCGCCTCGATCAGGGCATCGCATTGCGCTGCGAAATCCGGTGGCACCGCATCGCCTGCCGACTCGGGCACACCAGGCCCCCACTGCGCCAGGAATGCGCGCACGCGCTGCTCGTTGTCCCGGTCGCGTTCGGGCGGCGGATCAGGAATCCATAGATTCAACTGGAAGCGCCCGGTGCTGCCACGGCGAAATGCGTCGGCCCACTGCACGATACCTTGCGGCGGCGTCAGCAGCGCCCCCATGGCGCCCATGCCACCTGCATTGGCCACGGCAATCGACAATGCCGGCGGGCACGCGCCAGCCATCGGTGCCAGCAAGATCGGCGCCGACAGCCCAAATTGGCTGCAGAACGCGGCCGCACGGCTTCGAGCGTCGCCGCCGGTGTTCGGTGAAGAAGGCGAATGGTTCACGGGGGTCTCCTGGTGGCGGATCGGGCCAATGCCTAGCCAGATCGGTACGTCCGGCAGCACGGACGCTGGAACACGGCACGCTCAAAGCATACGGGCCCAGCCGCCGGCGATCCAATGAAAATGCAAGATGCAAACCATCGCCAAAACAGATCTGTCATTGCGCTCGACACGGTATACACGGTAGCCATGCGGCAGGCCACCCACGCGGCTGCTCTCCGGTGCAGGCGCTTTACCCCCCGGCATCTGGTCCGGCGGCATCCGGATCCACTGCGTCAGGGCTCCGCGTCGGATCCCACGGCACCTCATTGCCGAACGAGGGTAAGGTACGCAAGGGAGCTGGGCCCGGCGACGATGGGCCGGGCGACGTGGCCGGCCCGTCGGCTGCGCCGCCAGGGCCGACCGACGCCACGGCACCATCCGGCGCACCGGATGCCGCCGCCGGCGACGCAGCAGGCGTGACAGGCATCCCGGCTCTCGAACCCGGTGTCGATGTCGGCGGCACACTGGCCGACACAGCTGCCGAGGCCGACGCGGCCGTCGGCAGCCCCATGCTCGCGCCGTCCACAGCGATGCCGCTCGCTAGCGGTGGCGCGGCAAGCTCACCTGCGGACGACTCGATCCGCCGCGGCGCCCGGCGCGGCGGCGCTGGGGGCTTGGCCTGGTGCGCCGCCGGGAACACTTGCACGAACCAGGCACGAACCTGCGCGAGCACGCGCTGCACAATACCGGGCGGCGGCTCGCTCGCGAACCGCAGGCGCGGATCGACGAGCCGCGCGCGCAGCGCGCGCTGGTAAAAGTCGCCAACGATCGGCAGCGCGCTGTGTGCGCCCTGTCCCCAGTAATCGCTGCGCAGCGTCACGCGGCTGTCATTGAAGCCGACCCATGCACCGGCGACCAACTGCGGGTGCATCAGGATGAACCAGCCATCCGCGTTGTCCTGTGTCGTGCCCGTCTTACCAGCTACGTCCGCACGAATGCCGAAGCGGGTGCGGATCGCAGCACCGGTGCCCCGATCGATCACGCCCCGCATCACGTCGAGCAACGTCCATGCGACGTCGGCAGGCAGCACCTGCTTGCCTGCATCCGGCGCGAATTGCGCCAGCACGTTGCCGTCCCGGTCCTCAATACGTGTGACCATCATAGGCCGCACATAGCGGCCGCCATCGGCGATGGTACTGTATGCGGACGCCATCTCCTTGAGCGTGACGGGGCTCGTGCCGAGCGCCAGCGATGGCACGGGGTTCAGCATGCTGTCGCGCACGCCCATCGCCTGTGCAAGCTTGGCCACCTTCGCGGGCCCGACCGATTGCATCAATTGGGCGGTGATGCGGTTGCGCGAGTACACCAGAGCGTCGCGCAGCGTCATGGGCTGCCCACTGGGCGGGACGTCGTCGGCGGGGCGCCAAATCTCTCCCCCTCGCAGCGCGATCGACACTGGCTGGTCGACAATCGTATCGTCGGGACGGGCGCCCTGTTCGAACGCGGCGGCATAGACGAACGGCTTAAACGTTGAGCCGGGTTGCCGTCGCGCCTGTTGCACGTGGTCGAATGGATCCTTGTTGAAATCGCGGCTGCCCACCCATGCCTTGATTGCGCCATCGCGCGGATCAATCGCGATGAAGTCCGCCTGTACACGTGTTTTCTCGTCACACAGCGCCTGCATGAAACCACGATCGGCCAACAGCCGCTTCAGCGCCTGCTGGCTCGTCAACCCCGCGTCGAGCGCCGCCCGGTAGTTCGGCGTGTCGCGCACAAAGGTCTGCACAAAATCGTGACTGCCCACGCACGCCGAAGCGGTCGACCAAGCGGCATTGGCAATGGCCTGCAATTGATGACCATGCAGCACGACGGATTGCGTGGCCATCGCCTGCAGCCGCGAATCGATGGTCGTGCGCACGATCAAGCCGTCGGAATAGAGATTATAGTCGTGGCGATCCGCCCACGCGATCAACCATTTGCGCAATTGCTGCGCAAAATGAGGCGCGGGGCCGGGGGGCTCGACCTGTCGCTCGAAATCCAGCCGCAACGGCCGGCGCGCCAGCGATTCGTACGCGTGCGGCGTCAGCTTGCCGTACTTAACCATCTGCGCGAGCACCGTGTTGCGACGCTGCAACGCGCGATCCGGGTTGATGACCGGATTGTAGTAGCTATTGCCCTTGAGCATGCCGACCAACGTCGCACTTTGCAACACGTCCAATTCACGGGCTGGCTTGTCGAAATAGGTGCGGGCCGCCATCTCGATCCCATACGCGTTGTACAGGAACGGGACGGTGTTTAGATAAGTTTCCAAGATCTCGGCTTTCGTGTACACGGCCTCGATCTTCAAGGCGGTCATGGCCTCCTTGATTTTGCGCGTGAGCGTCGGTGCCCGCCCAATCTCGTCCGGGTACAGGTTGCGGGCAAGCTGCTGCGTGACGGTCGAGCCGCCTTGCCGGTCGCCGGAAAACGTATGCGCGGCCGCTGCTGCCGTGCGTCGCCAATCCAGGCCGTGATGTTGATAGAACCGATGGTCCTCCGTCGCGATCAACGCATCGAGCACGTGCGGCGAGATGTCGGACAAAGCGACCCATTCACGATTGGACGGCTTGAACTGGGCCAGCAACTTGCCGTCCGCGGACAACACCTGCGCCGGTTGCTCGACCTTCGCCTTGCGGATATCGCCGATGCCGGGCGTGAACGGCACCAGGATCAGCACGTACAGCGCCATCGCGGCAGGCACTGCCGCAGCCACCCAGGCCAACTCGCGCCGGCCCGGATGCCGCGCGCGCCGCCAGAGCCTCACGGCGGGTGGGCCCACACAGGCCAGCAGGGCGGCGCACCACGCGCGCAGCGGGGCAATGTCCGTGCGTCTCACAGTCGGCTATTGTTCGATGAAAGGCTGAATCGTACCAAAATCGGCATCCCCCCATGTCGGCTCCCTCTTGAAATTTCGCGCGGCGGGACTATGTTATGAATCACTTAGGCAGCCGCGTGTATGACGCGCTGCGTGTTTCGATTTGTTTGTCGACGGATCCACGTTGGCGGGCGGACTGGAGCGCGTAGCCCGGTTCGCCCCTTCGACGAAGGATCGAAGGAGCAAGCCATGAGTGATTTGTTTTTCAGCACGGACATCTTCAACGACATCGACCGTCTGCAACGGCAGTTTGCGAACCTGTTCGCCAACATGCCGACTAGCCTGCGCGCGTCGCGCGTCGGGACATTCCCCGCGGTCAACATCGGCAGCACGGACGAGTCGATCGAGATCGTCGCATTTGCTCCCGGACTCGATCCGGCGCAGATCGATGTGTCGATCGACAACGGCTTGCTGATTCTCAGCGGCGAGCGCAAGCGTGTGCAACCGGAGCGCGCCGACGACACGCGGACCTATCTGCAGGAGCGTTTCAGCGGCACTTTCCGCCGCATCATCGAATTGCCGCACCAGGCCGATCCGGACAAGGTCCAGGCGCGCTATGTGAACGGCTGCCTGAGCGTGACTATCGGCAAGCTTGAGGCATCCAAGCCACGAGCGATCACGGTGCAATGACCTGTTGACCCGCATTGACGCAAACCAGGAGCACACCATGAGCCACACTACTGAACTGGTCGAACGTCCCACCCATCAGGACGCCAACGTCGCCGCACAAGGCGCAACGGCGCCGCAACCGCGCCGCACGACAGTGGCGCCCACCGTGGACATCTTCGAGGACCGCAACGGCGTTACACTGCTGGTTGACCTGCCCGGCGTGCCACGCGACAAGTTGCACGTGAGCGTGCAGGACAGCACGCTGTCGATCGAGGCCGAGGCCGTCGTGCCGACGCCCGCCGGCTTGCGGGTCCAGCACGCCGAATTGCGCGATCCGCATTTCGCCCGCACGTTTGCGCTAGGCGCGGATCTGGATGCGTCACGCATCGATGCGCAATTGCGCGACGGCGTGCTGAAGCTGACCATTCCACGCCGCGACGAGGCTAAGCCTCGCCGGATCGACGTCAGCATCGGCTGAACGCCATCAGGAGTCGAGCGGACCGGTGGCCGCTCGACGGCTCGCGCTCCGACGCGATTGCGCGTCGGAGCGCTGGGCGGCCGCTGTCATTGGCCTGTCATCTCGCCGCTTTATCTTGCGATCCCAGGCGACAGGATCGCAGCTTCATGGACGATTGGGAACGAAGATGCTGAGCCCACACGGATTCGCTACGTTGATGCTGATTCGCAGCGCACCGGAGCAGATCGACATGAACCGTGCTGCCGAGCTAGACACGCTGCTCGAGCGGCAACTCGTCGAGTTGGAAGAGCCCGCCGAAGGACATCGCCGTCCGATGCTCACGCCGACCGGCCAGTCGCTGCTCGCCGCAGCGAGCCGGCTGGAGACCATCCGCACGCCGCCACCACTACACGCCGGCGTGGGAGACGCGCTCTAGCAAAGCAGGCGCGGGCGCACAGTGCGCCGCGCCGGCGATGCATGCGCCACGCGTCGCCGCTTGGCCCACTCCACTTGTTGTAAGCCCGCCTCCCAGCAGGAAATCGTCGCCTGGCTGACACCAAACAGCTCGGCGGCATGCGCCTACTTGACGCAATGCAGCGCCCGCCAACGCATGAACTGGTTGCCCAATTGGGCGCTTGATGGCATATCCGACAAAGTCTCGTGCATGACCGATCTGAATGGCGACTCGCCAGGGCATGCATTCAACTCAGCGCGTCGACCACGATACGCGTGGCTTGCTCGATCGCCTCGTCGCACGCCGGCGCATCCCGCCGTGGCTGTGTGAAATAGACGGACAGCACAATCGGCGCTCGTCCGGGCGGCCAAAGGACCCCGATGTCGTTGGTGGTTCCGTGCTCCCCGGTACCCGTCTTGTCGGCAACGCGCCACTGCGCAGGCACACCGGCACGGATTCGCTTGTCGCCCGTGCGATTGTCCAGCATCCATTGCTGCAATCGCTGTCGCTGCCACGGACGCAATCCATCGCCCAGCATCACTGCGCGCAACGTGTTCGCCATCGCCGCTGGCGTCGATGTGTCGCGCACGTCCCCGGGTATCGCCGTGTTCAACTCCGGCTCCCAGCGATCCAGCCGAAAGGTGGCATCGCCCATCGAGCGGGCGAATGCCGTCACCGCATCCGGTCCGCCAAGCACCTTCATCAACTGATTCGCTGCCGTATTATCACTGTACTGCAGCGTTGCCGCGCACATTTCATCAATGCGCATTCCGTCGCCGGCATGTTGCCCGCTGATCGGCGAATAGCTGACCACCTCAGCCAAGCCATATCGGACGCGCTGCGACAACCAGTCGGGCGTATCCCCGCTGCGGGCCAGTACGGCTGCCGCAAGCACCGCCTTGAACGTACTACAGAACGGGAAACGCTCCGCTGCACGGTGCACGAGTTGCGCGCCGCTACCCGTGTCGATCGCGCAAACGCCGAGGCGCCCGCGCATGCGCGCTTCCAGTGCCGCAAGCGCCTCGAGTGGCAACGCAGCCGGCCCTTGCAATGTGGCCGGCCCTAGCAACGCGGATGACCCTGGCGCCGAGGCGCTCGGTTCCTGCGCCGCACACGCTGCCAGCGTTGGCATCCACGGGAGCATTGCACAGGCGCGCAGCAGCGCGCGACGGGAGCGACAATAATCCATTAGCTTTCCTTTTGTTAGTCGAAGCAGAAAATGTTGTTGCCCAACAGTATTGCCCAATAGAGAGAATTATCAGTCCTTTTCCTTGTGGGTGATAGGCAATGATAATTGCAAGGACACTAAAAAAATTAACGCCTGGCAGTGGACGCAGACCCCCTATTTTTCCGAAGCTACGCTCATTTCATCATCCTTTATGGTGGTTTGAAAGAACCGGGCCATATCTAGCGTCTGGCCCGCGCGTGGCGGCCGGCTCCTGGGCGTATTCGTACGCGACCGTTCCCTTGGGGTGCCGGTACCAGCCCGGATCCCGGTAGTCGTCGCGGCCCAGGCCCAATCCCCTGGGCGCGATGCATCGAACTCGATCGCCCGCATCTGGCCGACACTGACATCCACGGTCACTTCCGGCCATCGCGCTGCCGGCGCGATCCAGCCCCCATCGGTTCCCGTCACCTCGAATGCGTACCCGTGCAGATGGATAGGATGATTGGTCATCGTCAGATTGCCGAAGCGAATCCGCACACGCTCGCCGCGGCGCACCGGCAGCGGGTCGATCCCGGGAAACACCCGTGCATTCCAACTCCAGACGTTGAAATCCGTCATTTCGTTCACCCTCGGCGTGAAGCTGCCGGGATCGATGTCATACGCGGACATCAAGAATGCAAAATCTCGGTCAACTGGCATCACGCCGTGCGCTTTCGGATGGACAATGAACAGGCCCATCATGCCCATCGCCATCTGCACCATTTCGTCGGCATGTGGGTGATACATAAAGGTGCCGTGCCGCTCGAGCTGGAACTCGTAGACAAACGTCTTGCCGGGCGGGATATGCGGCTGCGTCAGTCCGCCCACGCCATCCATCCCGCATGGCAGCGGCATCCCATGCCAATGCACGGTGGTGTGCTCGGGCAAGCGGTTCGTCACGAAGATGCGCACCTTGTCGCCTTCGACCGCTTCGATCGTCGGGCCCGGCGCCTGCCCGTTATAGCCCCACAGGTTCGCTTGCATCCCCGGTGCGATCTCGCGCACCACCGGCTCGGCCACCAGATGGAACTCCTTCCAACCATGGCGCATGCGCCACGGCAGCGACCAACCGTTGAGCGTGACGACCGGATTGTACGGCCGGCCCTCTCGCGGAGCCAACGGCGGCTGGGTGGCGGCACTGGCGCTGGACGGTGCCTCCGGCAACGCCGCCGCACCGGCCTTGCTGACTAGGGCCGCGCCCAGCAATGCGGCGCCGGAGCCGTTCAAAAATTGTCGGCGTGTGACCATCTCAGTGCTCCTCCTGCTGCTCGTGGGCAGCGGCCGGCCTGCGTGTCGTCGGTTGGCTTGCCACAGGAACGCTTACCGCCGCCGCCACAGCCCCAGTGTGCTGCGCCACCGTCGGCAAACGGCCGCCGAGCGCACGCTCCAGATCCGTTTTGAACGGCTCGGCGCGGCCGATTCGCCACGGCCCGGCGCAAGCACGCGATTCAACCGAATCCACTCGACGGCGTCACTATTGTCGTATCGGCGATATTCGACAAAGGCCGGTGGCACGGTGACAACCGGAACCGACGCACTGGCGTCGGCCGGCCCCGGGAAAGCGGACTCGGCGTGGACGAACTGCGGCACATGAGTCGCGGCGCACGCGAGCGCTGTAAACAGCTTGCGCATGATGATCTCGAACAAGGTCCAAGGGCCGGCGTGACGGCCGGCCGACAGGTCACCGCTTCGCCTGCACCGGCGAGCGGACGATGAACTCAGACGAGATGCGCGCTTGGAGGCCGATCAATACCGCCAGTCAGGAAGCGGATTGCGCCAACGGACGGCTGAGGCAGCAAATGGAGGTGGACGAATGCATGGATGTCGGCAATCGCGCCGACACACGGCAACGGCGCGCTGACGCAGCAGTTTGCGCCACCACTGCACTGGCCCGCGCCATGATGCGATGCGTGGTCACAATGACCTCGATGGTCGGTATGCGTGCCATCGGACGCGGCCACGCATGAAGCGTCCGGCGATATCGCCCGGGCGGCCAACACCTCATGCGAATCGGTACTGCGCACGGCGCTCTTGACATGAGCGGACTGCGCATGCGCGACAGGCGGCGTGAACTGCGATAGATCACAATTCACGGATGCCACCGCGAGCCGGATCGGCAAACCCAGCACCAGCAGCAAGACGATAGAAGCTCTGCGACAAACGGACATGCGCGGCAGTTTAGCATAAACTGATGGCTGCTAAGCGGTCATCACAGCGCTGCGGCCTTGCGCCTTCGCCACATACACAGTGCTGCATCGGCGCGTGCCATCAGTATGCTCAAATGGATTCGCAACGATGGGTCAGCCATCGTCGAGCAGTACTTGCCAAGCGGCGCCAACGTTGAGGTGGACGAGTCGCTCGTCGGCCGCCGTCACGACGTCGATATGAACGTTTTTTAATGTTTGATGCCGTCCGGGCGTTGCTGTGGCAGCATGGCATGGGCCCTTTCGAATCGGACCGGGAAGCCGGCCGCATCATGGCCCTGCCGGACGCTTGGAACTCGCCGCGCCTCGATCAGCCGATGCGCCGTATTCGGGGCAGCCGTGGGCGACGGTGTTCAGCCGCGCATATCAATCCACTGCTGGGCCCAGCGATTCGAATAGCGAACCGCCTCTTGTTCAGAACTAAAATAATCGAGCGAATAAAAAGAATATAACGTCGCTGCGCTCGCCACTGCAGTCAACGGCGACGACGACAACGGCGAATTTTCCCGTTCCAGCGTCACGTTAGAAGAAAAACAGCCATCGGGCAACCGATGCGCGGAAGGCTGCACCGCATAACCGCGGTACATTTGAATAGTTTGATTGTGCATTGTCTTTATCTTTATGATGTGACACAGCCGGCCAGTGGCCACGAACGGGCGACACCCAGGGTGGATGGGCGCATTCAGATGGGAGCGCGAAGCGCTGGATCGACGGCCGAGCGGTCGGAAGACGGCACGGCGCGGGAGACTGGCGGGCAATACTACTGCCCCACGGACGCGAGGCAGTCTGTCGTCCGGACACATCCGGACGTATAGCGCTTACAACGGCTTGATGTTGGCAGCCTGCAGGCCCTTCGGGCCACGCTTGACTTGATAGCTGACGCGCTGATTCTCCACCAGCGTCTTGAATCCCTCTCCGGTGACTTCGGAGAAATGCGCAAACAGGTCTTCACCCCCCGCGTCCGGCGTGATGAAACCAAAACCCTTGCTGTCGTTGAACCACTTAACAATACCGGTATCCATAGAAGAATCCCTCAAAAGAAAATAAATGTTTCCCGCTTAGTGCGGCAGTACGGAAGCGATCAAGAGGGAGAGGACAACGAGCGTACCGCGTGGGTCGCGGACAGATGATGAACAGCAATCGGACATCTTGAAAACTTCAGTCAGCAAAGATACGCGAGATGATGCATACAGTCAAACGTTTTCGCGCATGGCCATGCTTAAGCAATAAAAATCCTGATAGTGGATGATTCTGATAGTGGACACAGTACGCGCCCGGCGGCCAACAAACTGACACGTTCCGCGTGGCCAGTGCTTATGCCGTTACATCCTCACTGCGCTGCCGCGCGAGCGCCGCGCTGTCTGCCATACCGGCCTGACGGTCTCAGTCGCGGACATCCTGTCACGAGAGCGGCTCGGACGCGGCGGCCCTTCCAGTGTCGCGCCACTACGAAACCTCGTATATACCGGTTCACGACACTTCTGGAATACTCATTAGATGTGTTTCCGGCGCCACACATTCCGACTTCGATGGCGCCAGCCGGACATGCCCGGTGACGACACCAAGCCTCGCGCGGCGCTGCAACGAGGATGTGCCGCCGGGCGCACTGGCATGACGGACCGCAGGCCGGCATCTGCAGACTTCGCCGTGTTGGTTCACTATACGGCCGCAGCGTGTTGCCCGCCACGCGAAGTTGATACGTACGCGCTCAAGCTGCGCCGGCCGTGCGGCGTGCACCGGCGGCTGCCCCGAGCCATCGCTTGAGCGGATCTGCGCAGCCAGCCACGAGCAGCAACGAGGCGATCGCCACTGCATCGGCGACGAGCCCGAGCGGCACATCGAGCCACCCGTCGGTCCACCAGTAGAGTACCGAATCAACACTGAGCGAAATTACCGTACCCGCCACAAAGCACAATAGGCCCTTGCGCCCTACAACGCCGATCCACGGCACCCATCCGGCCAGCCGACGCATCCAGCCATATTGCACCAGGTTCGTCACCAGCCAGGCGAGTGCGACGAAATTGACCACGCGGGGCCATTGCAAATCGCGCTTCATCACACTGTACGACGCGCCATCGACGGACAATTTACAATACGCGCAGACGAGCACTGTAAGCAGCGCGACGACGCTGACAACCCAGCCTGCGCGCAAACGACGCAGGCCAACGTAGATTGGCTGGCAGCGTGCCAGCGCGCCGAGTGTGAACATCGCTTGCCAGGCGAACGGATTGAAGTCCCACCGGTTCTCCTGGGCGGCCGGCAGCAGCCAGTACGCGTCACCGGCCAGGCACCACAGCGCGAGCGAGCACGCCGCCAGCAACCAGGGCCGGCTGCGCGCGAGCGGGATGATCACCGGTACCGCCAGCGCAAAGAACGCATACATCGGCAACACGGACGCCAAATAGGGCTGCCGTCGAAACAACAAGATGTCGCGCAGCACCACCACAGGCGACGCAATCAACCCGTCCAGGTCAGACGACGCCATATTCGGCGCCTCGATGCTGAACGCGCGCAAAATCGCGCTGACGAGCAACATCAAGCCGGCGGTGACGAGGAAAGCACGGTAAATTTCCCATGCACGGCGGATGAAACGCCGACGCGCAGCGGCCTCATCGCAACGCGCGGCGAGCGTGGTCCACCCGATGGCAGTGGCGTAGCCGCCCAGAAACACAAATACTTCGGCCGCATCGCACAGCGCGTAGGTGTGCAGCGTCACACGTGACAACATGCTGCCGCCGATGTGATCGACGACGATGATCAGTAATACGAGGCCACGAAAAAAGTCGAGCTCGGCCAAGCGAGCAGTCGATGGCTGCATCAAATACGAAGGGGATGGATGAAAAGGCAAGGCAGGCCGGGAGCCCACCGTGCACCGCCCGTCATTAAGACAAAGCGCTGCGCGATCGGTACAGCCCTATATTATGCCATTGAACCCCGCGTCTTCACTTGTCAATGCCTTTCACACGTCACGCGCGAGCGGCGGCATGTCGGCGTCCGTTGCGTCGGCCTCGCGCGTTTCGGGCATCGCCAGCCAGACTAGCAGCACGGCCAGTGTGCCGGCTGCCGCCAAGCCGATGAAGCTCACGCCGTTACCGAAATGGTCCGCGACCAGTCCGGCAAGCGCGGTGCTCAGCGTCGCGCCGATGCCGGCAGCCAGGCCGAATACGCCGATGCACAGGTTGTAGCGGCCCTTGCCGCCGGCCACATCGGCCGCGATCAACGGCAGCATCACGCCGAATACCGCGGCGCTCAGCCCGTCGAAGACTTGCACCGGCACCAGCAGGCTCGGCGTGGTGATGCCAGCGAACAGTAGCGCCCGCACCGGTAGCGCGGCAAAGCCCAGCAACAGGATTGGCCGGCGCCCCCATCGCTGCGCCGAGCGCCCGACCCACGGCGAGAGCAGTGCCACGATGATCTGCGGCACGATGATGCACGCGGCAATCACCAGTTGCACGTTGTCGCCCATATGCGCGGTGACTTCGCCGGCCGCCAGATTCAACATGGCCGCATTGGACAAGTGAAACAACACGATGCACGCGGCGAATGTCAGCATGCGCCGATCCCGCAACAGTTCGCCGATGCTCTCGCGCGGCGGCGCCGTCGCCGTCTCCGCCGGCAGGGGCCGCCGTCGCAGGTCGCGCGCGGCGCGCGCCGGACCCAGATGAGACGGATCGATCATGTATAACGCGACAATGGCTGGCAGCGTCAATGCAGCCGTCAACCAAAACACCGAGCGCACTGACACATATTCGCCGAACAATCCCATCAACCCGGCCGCCACCGCGCTGCCGATCGAGGCAAACCGCGCGTTACGGCCCAGCCGGTCGCCTAACGCGTGGCGGCCGACCAGCGCGAGCGACAACGCCGCGAGGGCCGGCGTCAACATGCAACTGGCAAAGCCGTGGAACACCTCCGCAGCGAGCACGGGAATCGTCGTCGGGCTGCCGGCCAGCAGCAGCGCGCAGATCGCGATCGCAACGATCGCCGCCATCGCCGCGGCACGCTTGTTCTGCGTCGCGTCGATCAACGCACCGGCCGGCACCTGGCTGACCATTGCCGTGATCGTGCCCACCGACAGCGCGATGCCGATTTCTCCCTGGGTCCATTTGTGCGTGGCCAGGTACGCGGCGATGAACGGTCCGAACCCCGTCTGAACGTTCGCAAGGAAGAAGTTCAGGCCATCTAGCGCACGCAGGCTCCGTGCATCCGGTATGACAGTCTTGCTCATCGGGAGGCCCGCCCTGCCGGGGCCACCGGCTGTTGTGCCGTGGCCGGCGTGCCGCGCGCGGCGGTGGGTGCGGGCGATACCGCACGGATCGGCTGATTGGCCGCATACAACGGCGAAGCATCCAGCTGCGGGTCCGACAGGTCCAACAGCAACTGGATGGCCTTGTCCCGGGTCACGAAGCGCAGCGCTGACCAATCGGCAGCGATCCGCCGCCGGTCCGGGCTAATCAAGTTACCCAACTCGAGCACCGCGGCCTGTGGCCGCAGCCCCGCATCGACCAGCACGTCAACGACGCGCCCCACCTTCGAGCCGTTGGTGCGCTGCACGGCAGCGTCCATCAACGGCACAGTGCCCGATGGCGCGCTGCCGACTTGCGCCGGCTTGGCCGGATCGATCGGCGGCGTGCGCGATGGCACCAGCTCCAACGCCCCAGCCGCACGCGGCCCCACCGGCTTGATCCGCAGCGCGCCAAGCGGGAAATCGACCTTGCGATCCCCGACCCCCATGAACCCCGTCAGGTTGACGACGATCTCGCGCGGCGCCCCGCTGGCATCGACCACCAAGTCCACGGCATGGCCGATGGCCTTGCCATCCGGCCGTTGCACCTCGGTATCAAGCAGGCCCTTGACCTGGCCCGGATACAGCAGCCGCGAGGCGATCAGCGGCGCCGGCGCTGGCTGCGCTGGTGGCGGCGAAGGCGCAGCCACCGTGGTGCGTTGTGGCGGCCGGTGCGGCTTTTTCGGCGCCGCGCGATCACTATCGGCCTTCGCCTCATGCAGCTCGGGCTCGGATTGTGCCGGCGGCGCGAGCGGTTCCGGCGGCGCCGCTTCAGGCATGGGCACCGCCTGCACCGTGCCTTCGACGATCGGTGCCGGGCTTTGCTGATCGAACGTGCTGCAAGCGGTAAGCGCCGTCAGCATGATCAACAGGCACAGACAACGTAGAATCGGAATGGGATGATTCGGGCGGCAAGCGCGTCGGGGAAAACCGCTCATCAGGGACGGGACAGATTGGCTCGCAGATGGCCGAAGTGTAACACCAGGGGCGCCCCGGCTCTTTGTGACGCACGAGGTGTTGGCCGGCGCGGCGTCCACACCGGACCGGATGTCCACGCCGCGAGGCAAGATTCGCGGGAATAGCCCTTGCGCCCCACTATTAACTTGCGCCCCGTTACCACCTTCTTCGCTCTAATAACCGAGGCTTTGGCCAGTCGGGTTCAGGGCGGGAGCCCGAATGGCATGCGGGGCCGTTCACGCTGGCGCCGTGCGCAGCTGGCTTGCGCCCGGTGCACCACGCTCTTACGCTTTGTGTTCGTTCACTCACGGAATCCGACGCTTATGCGAATCGAGTCATCATTTCTGTTCGACCTGGACGGCACGCTGGTCGACAGCGTCTATCACCATGTACTGGCGTGGAAGGAGGCACTGGACAGCGAAGGGATTGAGCTGTCGGTATGGCGCATTCACCGCCGCATCGGCATGAGCGGTGGCCTGTTCATGAATCAACTGTTGCGCGAGACGGGGGGCGACTTTAGCGCCGAGCGCGTCGAGCGGCTGCGGCAACGCCATGCACATGCGTACCAGCGCCGCCATGCACAGGTGCGCCCGCTGCCCGGCGCACGCGAACTGCTAGAGCAGTTGTCGCGCAGTGGCATGCGCTGGGCGATCGCGACCAGCGGCCGGATGGAGACGGCGGCGCAGAATTTAGCCGCATTGGGCATCGATCCGTCGCGCGTGCCGGTTGTGACGCGCGACGACGTGCGCTATGCCAAGCCGGATCCTGACTTGTTCATTGCCGCGGCTGAACGGCTGGGCGTGCCTATCGAGACGTCGATCGTAGTCGGCGACAGTATTTGGGACATGCTCGCCGCGCAGCGCTGCCGCGCGCTCGGTGTCGGCCTGCTGTCGGGCGGCTATGGTCAGGACGAACTGGAGCGCGCCGGCGCGCTGCGCGTGTACGAGGACCCAGCGAATTTGCTCCGGCACCTGGATGAGGTGGCCGCACGACGGTGAGGACGACCGCGCCCCCCAATGTCGAGCCCCGATAGCCGTTCTCTTTCCATCGGCTTCCCCGCAGCATCGGCCTCCCCCGCAGAATACGGACTGATTCCGCTCGTAAAAAACCTACGCGCACGAGGTTCTGTTAATGTGCAGTGGCCCGCGCCGAGTTGCAACTCGCACCTTGCGCGTTCAGCCCAGATGAGTCTGCTTGGGGACATGGGCAGGGCTGTCCATGGCCGCCAAGCCGCGCATGATGCCGCAATCCTGGACGGACCTTGCGCCACGACACCGCTCGCGGAGCGCGCTCAATTGTGCGCGCAACTGCTGCAGTTCGTCGATTCGCATGTTGACGTGCCGCAAATGTTCATCGACCAACGCATCGATCGCGCCACAATCGCGCGCCGGGGCATCCGCGGCCTGCAACAACACGCGAATCTCGTCATGCGTCATGTCCAGTGCCCGACAGTTGCGCACGAAGCGCAACCGGTCCAAATGCGCTTCACCATAGGCGCGGTAATTGGCGCCTGTGCGCGCTGCCATCGGCAGCAACCCTTCTTTCTCGTAGAAACGGACCGTTTCAGGCGTGCATCCGGCCCGCTTTGCCAATTCGCCAATTTTCATCGTTGTCCCGTATTGGCCAGCTTGACCTTGAAGTGGCTTTAAGGTGTGTACTACAGCATAAATCACCTGAGGAAACTAGCATGGCCGACCGCTATTCCGCTAGAGGCACACAAGCGACGTCAGTCGATATCGAACATGAGCGCTGTTCGCAAGCGCCGTGCCACGCCCATGCCGCCACCCGGGAGCACGACACATGCTGTGCCAGCCCGCACGGTGGCAACCTACCGCACGCCGATAGTCGCCATACCGATGCCCTTGCGCAGGCAGCGTGCAGCCCAGGCGCAGAGTCGTCTTCGGCGGCGCGCGCGCGCAACGGCGGCGAGATGGCTGCTACCGACACGGTACGTACGCGGATCCATATCCGACAAATGGACTGCCCGACCGAGGAAACATTAATCCGCTCGAAGCTGCACAAGATCGTTCCCGCCGAACGACTCGAGTTCAACCTGTTGCAACGGGTATTGACCGTCGAGCACCCGAGCGACGCGCTGGACGACATCGTCGCCGCGCTCGCCTCACTCGGCTTCACCCCCGAGGTACAACCTCACGACGACACGCGCACCGTGCCACCACCGGCGCCAACGCATACGGCACGGCACTGGCCGCTCGTGGCGGCCGGCACCGCCGCGCTGGCGGCCGAAACGGTAACCTGGCTCGGTGCGCCCGGCTGGATCACGGCGGCACTCGCAGCACTCGCCGTGCTCGGCGCCGGCCTACGCACATACCACAAGGGCTGGATCGCGATCCGCCACGGCAATTTGAACATCAACGCGTTGATGAGCGTCGCGGTGACCGGCGCCTTCGCGCTGGGCCAATGGCCGGAAGCCGCCATGGTGATGGTGCTGTTTGCGATCGCCGAACGCATCGAGGCTGGCTCGCTGGAGCGCGCGCGGCGCGCGATCGAGCGTCTGGTTGCGCTCGCACCCGATAAGGCGACTGTGCAGCAAGCCGACGGCAGTTGGCGCGTCGTGGACGCGCGCACCGTGCCAACCGGTGCACGGGTGCGCGTGAAGCCAGGCGAGCGGATCGCGCTGGATGGCTGTATCGTGTTCGGCCGCTCAGCGGTGGATCAAGCCTCGATCACCGGCGAGAGCCTGCCGGTGGACAAGCAGGTCGGTGACATGGTATATGCCGGAACCCTCAATGCATCGGGTTCTTTTGACTATCGCGTCACCTCCCCCGCCACGCAGAGCACGCTGGCCCGCATTGTGCAAGCGGTCGAGCAAGCGCAGGCATCCAAGGCGCCGATCCAGCGTTTCGTCGACCGCTTTGCGCGCGTGTACACGCCAATCGTGCTGGCGTTGGCGCTGCTGGTCGCGGCCGTGCCGCCGCTACTTGGCCAAGCCGCGTGGACGGCGTCGGTCTATAAGGCACTGGTGCTATTGGTGATCGCCTGCCCATGCGCGCTGGTCATCTCCACCCCTGTCACGATTGTCAGCGCGCTGGCGGTGGCCGCCCGCCACGGCATCCTGGTCAAAGGCGGCCGCTACCTAGAGCAAGGGCACCGCCTGGCATGGCTCGCACTGGACAAGACCGGCACTCTGACCGTGGGGCGTCCGCAGCAAACCGATTTTGAGCTTTGTGCGGCAGTCGATGCCGCGCGCTGTCGTCAGTTGGCGACGAGCCTTGCCGCCCGCTCGGACCATCCTATCTCCGCCGCGATCGTTGCCGCCGGTGCCGCCGGCTCGCAACACTTGGTCGTCGACGACTTCGGCGCACTACCCGGGCGCGGCGTGCACGGCACTATCGACGGCATGCGCTATTGGCTCGGCAACCGCCGCCTGGCTGAAACGCTCGGATGCTGCGATGCGAAGCTCGACGCGAAGCTAGACAGCCTAGAGCGGCAAGGTAAGACGATTGTGATGCTAATGGACGAACACCGCGTTCTCGCCTTGTTCGCGCTCGCCGACACCTTGAAGCCCACTAGTCGTGAGGCCGTGGCGCAGTTGCATCAGCTCGGCGTGCGCACGCTCATCCTGAGTGGCGATAATCTGCATACCGTACAGACCATCGCGGCCCAGGCCGGCATCGACGAGGTTCGCGGCAACCAGTTGCCAGACGACAAGCGCCGCGCGATCGAGTCACTGGCCGGAGCCCACCATGCGGTGGGCATGGTGGGCGATGGCATCAACGATGCGCCTGCGCTCGCACGCGCCGATATCGGCTTTGCCATGGGCGCATTGGGCGCTGGCGCCGCGATCGAGACCGCCGACGTTGCCCTGATGGACGATGACCTGCGCAAGATTGCCGTATTCGTCCGGCTATCGAAGGCCACGCGTCGCATCCTGACGCAGAACATCGTCGTCGCGCTGGGGCTCAAGGGCGCATTTCTGGCGCTCACGCTGGCCGGCTACGGTACGATGTGGATGGCCGTGTTCGCCGATGTCGGTGCAAGTTTATTGGTCGTGGGCAACGGGCTCAGGCTGTTGCGTCGCTAGGCGCACCGCAATGCAACTTCATTGACGCGGGGCTGCGACACAATCCCGCTGCCGCCCTCGCGTTGCTCGACCGGATGCGTGGTGCAGCCCACCACGATGAACTTGGGGTGCATGGACACATGACGTGCTACAAACCCGGACAATTCATGGGCTCACGACACCACCTCCTTGTCTAGCATTTCCGTTGCTGGTAAACTTCCCTGTTCCCGGAGAGATGGATGAGTGGTTTAAGTCGCACGCCTGGAAAGCGTGTATAGGTTAATAGCCTATCGGGGGTTCGAATCCCCCTCTCTCCGCCACCGACACATAATTGATTGATCTAAAGGGCGTTTTCAATCAAATCTCGCCATGGTGCCCCTCATCTGGGACATCCGCGCCATGAGCATTCCTGCCACGTCGCAAGATTACGGTACGGCGTCTACGACTTCCCCATGCATTACACCGAGCACGATCGCCGCAAGAAGCGGCGCGTGTTCTTGAACACCGAGGATCCAGTGGTTGCCCGTGCCGCACGGATTGAGTCATAACCCGCCCAATTGGGAAATTCAATGCCATCATGGACTGCTCAGTTCGCGGCCATGCGCAGGATGGGCTTTAGGGTGATCCCCTTGATACTGTCCTCAGCGGCCTGATTGATCTGTTCCAGAGGATAGCACTTGACCAGGCGGTCGAATGGGAACCGGCCCTGCTGATAGAGCTTGACCAGCTGCGGGATGAACACCTGAGGTACGCTGTCGCCCTCGACGATGCCACGGATGCTGCGCCCGCCCAGCAGCAAGTTGTTGACGTCGAAGCTGGCCCGGGTGCCAAGCTTTGGCGCGCCGACAATACCGATGGTACCCAAGCCACCCAACGCCTCGATGCCGGCTTCGAGCACTTCCGGCGTTCCAGTGGATTCAAGTGCGAAATCGGCACCGCTGCCGGTTATCTCGCGTACTGCCTCAACGATATTGGCCTCTCGGCTATTCACCGTGTGCGTGGCCCCCAGTTCCCTCGCCAATTCCAGCCGCGAAGGCACGACATCAATGGCAACGATGGTGGTCACACCTGCCACACGCGCAGCCATCACCGCGCTCAATCCCACCGCACCGGCACCATACGCGGCAAAGCTGCTGCCCGGGCGCACCTTCATCGAATTGATCACCGCGCCTGCGCCGGTCTGGATGCCGCATCCCAGGGGACCGAGCAATTCCAGCGGCGCATCGGTAGGCACCTTGATGGCGTTATGCTCGCGAGCGAGTGCGTAGGTGGCAAAAGAGGACTGGGCGAAGAAATGATCGTGTAGCGTTTCGCCCTCGGGTGTCTGCAGCGCGGTATGGCCGTGGGCATCGCTACCACCGAAGTTAAGCGGATAGAAATCCTTGCAGTAGGCTTCATGGCCGCTGGCGCACGGGTTGCAATGACCGCAGGCGCCGTAGGTCAGCACCACATGGTCACCGGCCTTCAAGTTTTTGACGTTCGGACCGACCTGCTCAACGACCCCCGCGCCTTCATGGCCGAGTACCGCTGGCAGCGGCACAGGATAGTACTGGTCACGCATGATTAGGTCAGTGTGGCACAGGCCGGTGGCGACCACGCGCACCAGCACTTCGTCTCCCTGTGGTCCCCGAATACGCGCCGGTTCGATGGTGAAAGGCTGTTGTGGAGCGCGTACCACCGCCACCGTGATATCGTGCAATTCTGTCGACGCATTCATGGTCTAGTCCTCTTCAGAGTGGGTAGGCAGGTGCCTGTCCCTTGACGATCAGCCACTGCCATTGCAGGGAACGCTTCCCATTCGGCGCCGCTCGCCGGCGCCACCCCAGCCGCGGTGGCACCGCCTGCTCGCCACTGGCCGTCGAACAGATGTCCAATTCCATATCTTCGAAGGAAGCAATGCTTGCTGTTGGTTCATAGATATCGCCTCGACGTGCACGGCTGCGGCAGCGTGTTATTTACATTGGGCGGACTAGGCCACCGTCTACCAGTTGAGTTGTGATTGCTCCATCTCTTCGCCGTCCCCGGCGCCGAACAACCGCCGTGGTTAGCGCACAGCAATGTGTGCAGGCCTTCGGGAGTTGCAGGCATGACAACTTGCATGGCAAGCATATCGCATACGAAAAGTGGCATACAATTCTAATCAGATCTAATCAATGTCTGAGTAGAAACCGATGTGGATGTTTGTGAAGGGTCCCATACAGCCGTGGCGCCGATGACGGCGCCGCACAGCGAGCCCCTGCTTTACGATAAAGACAATGCACGCGCTTTTTCGAGACGATGTACGCGCTCCTCCGAAAAAATTTACTAGACGCCGGCTGGCCCGGTTACTAAAAAACAGTCACAGGACGTCAAAATTTGGCCAACTCGGTCCAAGAGGCACAAAAACTCATGTGTTGACGAAAATCCGATTGCAAGTTCGACTTGTGCGGCTTTGTCCCGGATCGTCATGAATGTCCGCTCCGGAGAAAGCTGCTTGTCCCTTCGAGTCGATGACGAAAGGTCGGTACGGCAAGCGGGAAAGCAAATCGCGGATACGAAACGATCGTCCCGGTTCAGTCATGAACGGTCGTTCGCAACGCAATTAGCGGGCGGCGTCTTACGCACCCAAATGGAACCGCTGGTTGTCGCATACTGTTTTTCCCCTTCTTTGCGAATTAAGCGCAGACGTCTAACGTACGCTTTGCGTGCCGCTGCCAAGCGATCAGCGATAGCCGCGCTCGTCCACTGGCTTGAATCAAACACGAGTTGGTTGCTCAAGTTCCAAATAGAAAAACGCCATGATTCTGGTCCTCGTTGAGCACGACCGACTGCAGGATAAGCGTGCATAATCGGTTTGCTTATGCACTCCGATTCTCAATCAAAATGGTTTCAATGATTGCACGACCTCAACGGGTCGCCTGAATAACGATCTTCCCGCGGACATGACGCGCCATGCTTCTTGCCATCGCTTCGCTGGCACGGGCAAGCGGATACACGTAGTCCATATCAATGATTAGTCATACTGATTCATAAAGCAACGCGGTCGCAGACAACCGAGCGCCGTCGGACCGCGTGGCGAAATGCGTGCCGATGGCGCCGACGCCTTGGCCGCGCTTTGTATCCGGCTTCTAGTTGACCGGGTTGACCGAAGTGCCGGCCATGTCGATCAGTACCTCTGTTGCCGGCACGCGGCTTTCAATGCTCTATAGTAAGAACAATTCTGGACCGCCGTAGGCGGCAACACGAATAGCTTTCACGAGCTTCTCCAAAGGTGATAAATACGGTGTTCAGTCAAGGCCGACAATGGCAGCATCGAGCGCCTTCGCCGCCTGTATCGGGTCAAAATATTCGCGCAGATGTGCGATCTTGCCTGCCCACGCATCCAAAAATACCACGTACTCCTGCCGGTACATTCGGCCGGTCGGTTTGATCAAGCCCTCGGCGCATACCTGCGCAACTGCCTGCTGGGGGTTCGCCCCAGCGACGATACGCAGATCAAAGAAACGGAAATCAGCGACCGCGCCAACGAACCAAGAGACGTGGCTAAAAACCTCTTCCCGGCCATTAAGCCGGGTCGGATGTCCGATACCAGCTGCGTAGGGCAATTCCCACACTATGTCGTCGGCAATCAGCTTCTGCCACGCAGCATTGTCGTCAACGAGCAGATGGAAGTGCTGCTGTAGCAATTCTGAAGCGGTGCTCATGGTATTTCCTCAGTCAAAAATTGATTAAATCTCGAAGCTGCCAAGGGTCATCCCCCCGTCCACTGCGAGCATGTGGCGGACCTTTGCGTCGAATTCCGTAGCCTTGACTTCTCCTTGTCCCGGCACGTCCGGGTAGCGAATGGTTAGTGATACGTATTGGGAAAGCGCAACCCGCGGATTGGGCTAATAACGGGGCCCATGCGTGCCGCTGGCTTATCCGAACAGCTTCGCAGCGGTCCTGGCGACCAGTTCGCCCTGATGGCGGGCGCCTGCGAGATCGATTTCCGTGGGTTGACGCGACCCATCACCGGCGGCGATGGTCGTGGCGCCGTATGGTGCACCGCCGACAATCTCAGCGACACTCATTTGCCCTTGATGGCTGTACGGAAGGCCCACGATTGTCATGCCAAAGTGAAGCAGATTGGTAATGATTGAAAATAACGTCGTTTCCTGGCCGCCGTGTTGCGTGGCCGATGAGGTGAACGCGCCGCCCACCTTCCCGTTCAGCGCTCCGCGAGCCCATAGCCCACCGGCCTGATCAAGAAACGCAGCCATTTGTGACGAGATACGGCCAAAGCGCGTGCCGGTGCCAACAATGATCGCGTCGTAGTGCTCCAGTTCAGCAACGCTGGCGACCGGCGCGACCTGAGCCAATTTAAAGTGAGCGTTCACCGCTACTTGGGAGGGAACCGTCTCCGGCACCCTGCGAATATCCACTTGAGCACCTGCGTTACGTGCGCCTTGCGCGACAGCCTCGGCCATCGCTTCGATGTGGCCATACGAAGAGTAATAGAGAACCAGGACCTTAGCCATTGCAACTCCTTGAGTAATAAAGCGTGCCATGTGGGCGCCGCATGGGTTGAAACTGTGAGAGGGCCCGCGAAACGCCGGGCGGCGTTCTGACTTGCATTACTGCGCCAACGCGATGGCGACGTCGGACGCCTTCTCGCGGTTGTCAAAACTATACGCGCCGGCTCCGAACGCACGCCCCTGAAAAAATTCTGCGGACATTGCGACGTTCTTGAGGAAATGGAACATCGGGTTCTGATCACTCAGCGCATGGTGGAAGATCAATGCAGTAACGATCGAGTACACGGCCCGCAACGCCGCGATGAACCGCCTGTGGTAACCGACGGTTAGTAGCACGCTCGCCGCGAGTTCGAGAGTCATCGAACCGATGTAACCGAGTATCGGGGTGGGTAAGCCGCCGGTTGTGCCTGCGTAACGCAGGTCACCGTTAAGCAAGACGGTGATCGTCGCGATGCCCGAGTGAGAGTGCACCCGAAACGATGTGTAGCCGAAAGGCGTGATGTCGAAGTCATCGAGAAAGACGAACGATTTGATCAGCTCACCGATGCCCGCGGGGCTCACCCGCCGCGTAAGTGGCCCGTGCGGTTGGCCATGGGTGCGCAACGCAATCGTTCGAGTTGCCCGTTGCCGGACGCTGTCTGGGGCGTGCTCCATGGACATCTCTTTCGGTAATGGCATGGGAAAAGGTTAAATTCTTGACAGCTTTCGCGGAAGCCTATATTTCTCGATAAAAACCATCTAAGGAATCGATATATGCTGGACGGCGTATCCCTGGATCAGTTGCGCACTTTCATTGCGGCAGCAGACGAAGGCAGCTTCTCCGCCGCCGGCCGAAGGCTGCGCCGCGCGCAATCCGTCGTGAGCCAGACACTCGCCAACCTCGAAGACCAGATCGATGTGCAGTTGTTCGACCGGAGCAGCCGCTATCCGCGCTTGACTGAGCAAGGCACTGCGCTGCTTGTGCAGGCACACCTCGTTGTCAGCGCAGCGGACGATTTCAAGTCGAAGGCGCGAGCCATTGCGCAGGGACTTGAGCCCGAGCTGTCGGTCGTAGTGGACGTCATGTATCCGATGGCCTCGCTGACGGCCGCCGTTGGCGAGTTCCGCGATGCGTTTCCCCACACACCATTGCGGCTCTACGTGGAGGCGCTGGGCGCGGTGATGCGGCCGGTGCTCGATCGCGAGTGTCGGCTCGGTATCAGCGGTTCGATGCCGGCCGTGCCCAAAATGGTGGATGCTGAAAAACTGCTTGATGTCCCAATGGTCACTGTCGCGGCTCCAGCACATCCGTTGGCGTCGATCAAGCGGGTGATTCGACTGCGCGAGCTTGAAGAACACGTGCAGCTTGTGTTGACTGATCGTACGACATTGACCGAGGGCAAGACGTTTGGCGTACTGTCGCCGCTGACCTGGCGACTCGCCGATCTTGGTGCCAAGCACGCGTTTCTGCGCGCGGGCTTCGGATGGGGGCACATGCCGGTGCCCATGGTGCATGACGATATCGTTTCCGGCGAGTTGGTACCGCTGCGAATCGAGCATTTTCAGCCACACACCCCGCCGATCGCGATGTTTGCAATCTACCGCAAGGACACGCCGCCGGGTTTCGCAGGCCGCTGGTTTCTTGATCGGCTCAAGCATTCTTCCAGCGTCGCGTAACATCTTTCAGCGTCGCGTGGCGCTAGTGGTTCGGCTCATCCGCCAAATAACGCCGCCGCATCATGCGTTCGTGCAAGTCGAACATCTCGTCCTCCGCGACGAGCCTGCCGTCGCCTTGATGTCGGATTAGGCGGCGTTCCGACCGGATCCAGTCGATCGCGGCTTGCTGCATGGCAAGGACAAACAAATGATGGCGGCTAGCCATCGACTAATCGGCAACCACACACTTGAGTTTTGCGATGCATTGCTACTAAGGCAGCGTCCGTCACCGGGCGCTGCCAAGCCGCGCTACGACATAAGTTATACGAAATGACATTCAAGCAGCCATGAAATGGGGCTCGAGGTCTATGGTTACTGGAGAGCTACGCTCATTCCACCATCCGCCATCACGACTGCGCCGACGATATAGCTGGCTTTGTCGGACGCCAGAAAGGCGATCACTTCGGCAATTTCGCGCGGCTGTGCCGCGCGTCTGATCGGCGCGTTTTTGCCATGCTCGGCGAGAAATGCAGGACCATCCTCGTGGATGTGGTTTGTGATATTTGTTACCGCGTCGCCGGAACCTACCGCATTGACGCGAATGCCGTGATCGATCGCCTCAAGCGACATGGCACGCGTCAACTGGGCAAGCGCGCCTTTGGACGCTGCGTACGCAGCGATAAGCGGAAACGCCTGATAGCACGCGTATGAACCCACGTTGACGATGGCGCCTGTGCGTGCCGGCATCATCGCGCGCATGGCCTCACGCGAGAACAGGAATGCACCCGTGGAATTCACGGCCTGCACGCGGTTCCAGTCCTCAAGCGTCATGTCGACAACGAGTTTATTGATGATGATCGCGGCATTATTGACCAGAATATCGAGTTTGCCAAACTGCTGCATTGCGGCGGCCACCGCGCGTCGCGCACTTTCCTCGTGCGCGACGTCGGCAACGAGCGGGACGATTCCCGGCCTGGCCAACGCCTCGACATCGGCGCTCCGGTCGACGGCAATCACGCTGGCGCCTTGAGTATGCAACAATTCCGTGGTAGCGAGCCCAATGCCGCTGGCAGCACCGGTGACGATAGCGATCTTGCCGTCGAAAGACTGATTGGTGGAAGCTTGTAAAGTCATAAAAACGCTCCTAACGAGATAGACAGTTCAATAAGGGCTTGCGGTCGGGCGCACCACGATCTCCATGAACAGACGAGATAGCGGTTGCGACGTCTTTCGGCACTTGAGCTGAACCGTGCAGCCGATAACCAATCTTATGAACCGCAGGCGCGGACGCAAATACACGTGACGATGACAGTGTTGCCTATTCCTATCGAAGTAGAGATGTGCCGTCGATCGGGTCGGTTACAATTCCTTCGCCTTATCCGCCAGCAAAGAAGCCCTCGTGACAGTTACTGACGATCCGATTTCCGTAAAGATGGTGAACCTGCTCGAGCGGCTGGCGCCGAACGAGGGATACACACAGTCCGCCCTGGAGGGCGTGCGGTTCATGCGATCTAACCGGCCGTTAGGGCGCACGCCCGTGCTATATGAGCCGAGCATCGTGATCGTCTGCCAGGGGCGCAAACTGGGATTCCTCGGCGATCAGATCTATGTGTACGATGCGCAGCATTACCTCGTCTTGTCGGTGCCATTACCGTTCTCCACGGAAACCGAGGCGAGCGAGTCGGAGCCAATGCTGGCCGTCTCGCTGCGGCTCGACTTGACCGAGTTGGCCGACCTCATTCTGATGATCGATCAGTCAGGTTGCCATCAGCAAGGCGCGCCGTTCGGAATCTTATCGACACCATTGGACGGCGATCTGGCCGACGCCACCTTACGCCTGCTTCGGGCATTGACGTCCCCCCTCGATGCACAGGTATTAGGGCCCGCGATCGTGCGTGAAATCTGCTATCGGGTACTAGTCGGGCAGCAAGGCGCGGCACTGAGAGCGGCACTCGCCCATCAGGGTCGATTTGGGAGAGTGGCGAAGGCGCTGCGCCGGATCCACGCCGACTATGCCCAGCCATTGGATGTCAGCGCTCTCGCGAAAGAGGCTGGAATGAGCGTGCCAGCTTTCCATGCCAACTTTCGCGCCGTCACGCTCACCTCGCCGATCCAATACATCAAATCGACACGTTTGCATCAAGCTCGGCTGATGATGATCCGCGACGGCTTGACGGCTGCATCCGCGTCGGCGCGTGTGGGCTACGAGAGCCCATCCCAGTTCAGCCGGGAGTTCAAGCGGTTTTTCGGGCGATCGCCCGTCGATGAGGCTCGGGACATGCGAGCTTCGTTCGCCCTGTCACCCGCGACTCAACTCGAGGATTTCGCCGCGTCCAACTGACGGGAACGCCCGTCGATGGATCAGGATGTGAAGGAAGGTTGATGGCATTTAGAGATTCCGCCGTATCAGCCGCACTCGCTCGCTGGCTACGAGCCGGTCGTCAAAGTTTGCCCATGATGCGTATTGTCGAATGGGAAATGATCGGCAATCGGCTCATCGTTGCACTGAAACATAAAGGCCTCGTTGCGCACTGCACGGCGTGTGGAGCGACAAGTTCCCGGATACATGCGCGCGAATGCCTGGTGATCGAAGCCGACACCTCGTTGCCGGGGCTTCACGTAAAACAGGGTTTGCAGCGCCTGGGCCAGATACGTGGACTGCCGGGCGTGGCTACCGCCGATAGCTGGGGCAATAGCCCCCGCAGGACTCGGTTTCACTCCCACTCAATCGTCGCCGGCGGCTTGCCCGAAATATCGTACACAACGCGATTGATACCCCGCACCTCATTAATGATGCGATTCGACGCGTGCCCAAGCAATTCATACGGCAAATGTGCCCAATGCGCGGTCATGAAATCGTGCGTCTGCACCGCGCGCAACGCGACAACATAGTCATACGTGCGGCCATCGCCCATCACGCCGACGCTGCGCACTGGCAGAAAAACTGCAAACGCTTGGCTGGTCAACTCATACCATGACTTGCCGCTATCCGGATCAATCGTCGTGCGCAGCGTTTCAATGAAAATCGCATCGGCTTTGCGCAGTAGATCGGCGAACTCGCGCTTGACCTCGCCCAGGATCCGCACGCCCAGCCCCGGCCCAGGGAATGGGTGCCGATACACCATCGATGACGGCAAGCCGAGCTTGACGCCAAGCTCGCGTACCTCATCCTTAAACAACTCGCGCAGCGGCTCGAGCAGTTTCAGATTCAACGTTTCCGGTAATCCGCCCACGTTATGGTGACTCTTGATCGTATGCGCGCCCTTCTTGCCTTTGCCAGCCGACTCGATCACATCCGGATAGATCGTGCCTTGCGCAAGCCATTTCGCGTCGGTCAGCTTGCGAGCCTCGTTCTGGAACACCTCGACGAATTCCGCACCGATGATCTTGCGCTTGTGCTCTGGATCCGTCACGCCGGCAAGCTTGCTCATGAATGCGTCGCTGGCGTCGACGTGAATCACCTTTACTCCAAGGTGCCGTCCGAACGTCTCCATGACCTGCTCCGCTTCATTGAGCCGCAGCAAGCCGTGGTCGACGAACACGCATGTCAACTGGTCGCCGATCGCACGGTGCAGCAGTGCCGCCGCCACCGACGAATCAACGCCGCCAGACAATCCGAGGATCACCCGCTCGTTACCGACCTGCGCACGGATCTGCTCTACCGCCTCGGCGATGTAGTGCCCCATTTCCCAATCCGGTGTCGCACCACACAACTCGAGCACGAACCGATTCAGCATGTCACGGCCCTTGATCGTATGCGTGACCTCCGGATGCCACTGCAACCCGTAAAACCGGCGATCCTCATCGGCCATTGCCGCAATCGGGCATGATTCGGTCGACGCCATGAGCTTGAATCCGGGCGGCATCTCAACCACCTTGTCACCGTGGCTCATCCAGACCTTCAGCATGCCATGGCCTTCCGGCGTCGTGAAATCCTCGATCGCCTCCAGCAGCTTCGTATGGTTGCGCGCGCGTACCTCGGCGTAGCCGAACTCGCGCACGTGGCCGAGTTCGACCTTGCCGCCGAGTTGCAGCGCCATCGCCTGCATGCCGTAACAAATGCCTAGTACCGGCACGCCTAGATCAAACACGGCCTGCGGCACGCGTGGCGCATCCGTGTCGGTGACCGAGTTCGGACCGCCGGACAAAATCACGCCCTTCGGCTTGAATTCGCGCACGAATGCGTCATCCACATCGTATGGATGAACCTCGGAGTAGACATGCGCCTCACGCACACGGCGCGCGATCAACTGCGTGACCTGGGAGCCAAAGTCGAGGATCAGGATTTTGTCATGCATGGCAATGGGTGAATCTCAATAGAATGAAAACGGGACGAGCCGCGCTGTGCGCGGAGCCGACGGCAGCACAACGCGCAATACGGCGGGAGGCGCGTTCTAGGCGGGTATCGAGGCGCCGTTCAACCGCGGTCCGTGTCGTCGTCGCCGCGCACGAACGGCTCGCGACGTTCGTCGGCCTCGGCGCCGCGCGCGGGTATCGACGCGGTGGATGGTGATGCGTTGGGTGCCGATGCACTGTGCCGCGTCGTCGCCGGCGCCGCCGGCGTCCGGCCGGCTGATTTCGCCTGACTGGTCGAGACGTCTGCGGCCTGAGCCGGTGCCATCGGCGCCGTCGCGGTGGCACGTTCGCGCGCACGCTCCGCGGAAGCCGCCCCTTGCGCGGCCGCCCGGTCACGCCGCCGTACCGCGGCGGCCAGCCGGACGTTGATCAGCCCATACAGCAGCAACGCGACACCCACCAGCGGTCCGATCCACAGGCCGAGGCCGGCCAGCGACGGCGAGCGCACCGCAACCAGCCAGACGAGCATCAGCACGCCGCAGGCCCACAGCGCGTGGCCACTGGCGCCGGCAACCAGCGCGGTCAGTGCACCATGAATCGCCGCGCGCAATTGCAATCCGGCCAGCGCCAACAGCACGATGCCGAACAACTGCCCCACCATCGCTGGTGACACTTGCACCAACTGCAGCGTGTCGTACAGCGACCGCCATGGGGTCGCGATCATCAACAGACCGAATGCCGCCGTCACCAGCGCATCGACGATCAGTACCGCGCGCAACAGGGCTTTCATGCGTCCACTCACTCGACGTGATAGTTCGGCGCTTCCTTCGTGATCTGCACGTCATGCACGTGCGATTCGCGGACGCCAGCCGCCGTGATCTCGACGAACGCGGCTTTTTCGTGCAACTCCTCGATCGTGCGGCAACCACAGTAGCCCATGCTCGCGCGCACCCCGCCGATCAATTGGAACAGGATCGCGCTGACACCCCCCTTGTACGCGACGCGGCCTTCAATCCCTTCCGGCACCAGCTTGTCAACGTTGGCCGAATTGTCTTCCTGAAAGTAGCGGTCTGCCGCGCCATCTTTCATGGCGCCAACCGAACCCATGCCGCGATACGATTTGTATTGGCGTCCCTGGAACAGGAACACGTCGCCAGGCGATTCTTCGGTGCCGGCCAGCATGCTGCCCATCATCACCGCGTCGGCGCCCGCGGCCAATGCCTTCGAGACATCCCCGGAGTAACGCACGCCGCCGTCGGCGATCACCGGCACGCCGCTGCCCCGCAGCGCATCAGCCACGTTCGCGATCGCGGTGATCTGCGGCACACCGACGCCCGCGACGATCCGCGTGGTACAGATCGAACCTGGGCCGATGCCAACCTTCACACCGTCGGCGCCGTGCTCGACCAGCGCCTTGGCCGCTTCGGCCGTCGCAATGTTGCCACCCACCACATCGATATGCGGAAAATGCTGCTTGACCCAGCGCACCCGCTCTAGCACACCTTGGCTGTGCCCGTGCGCGGTATCAACGACGATTACGTCGACACCCGCCGCCGCCAGCGCTTCGACGCGCGCCACGTTCTCCGGACCGACACCGACGGCAGCACCGACCCGCAGCTTGCCGTGCTCGTCCTTGCAGGCGTCCGGGTGCTCAGTCGCCTTCGTGATGTCCTTGACCGTCATCAATCCGCGCAGCTCAAACGCCTCGTTGACGACCAGCACACGCTCCAGGCGATGGCGGTGCATGAGCGCCTTGGCTTGCGCGAGCGACGTCCCCTCGCTGACCGTGACCAGCCGCTCACGCGGCGTCATGATCGCGCGCACCGGCTCGCCCAGCCGCTCCTCGAAACGCAGGTCGCGGTTCGTCACGATGCCGATGAGTTTCGCGCCATCGACGACCGGGAAGCCGGAAATGCCATGCTGGCGCGACAGCGCAATCACGTCGTGCACCTTCATATCGGGCGGCACGGTGATCGGATCGCGCAGCACGCCAGACTCGAACCGCTTGACCTTCGCAACTTCACGCGCCTGCTCAGCCGGTGTTAGATTCTTGTGCACGATGCCGATTCCACCCTGCTGCGCCATCGCAATCGCAAGCCGCCCTTCGGTCACCGTGTCCATCGCCGCCGAAATCAGCGGCATGTTCAGCGAGATATTGCGAGTCAGGCGGGTTTTGAGATTGGTGTCACGCGGCAGTACGTTCGAGTACGCCGGCACGAGGAGCACGTCATCGAATGTGAGTGCTTTTTGGATCAGACGCATGGCAAATCCTATAGGCGCAAAATCGGATTATACCGATAGTTTCCTGGATTTTCACTGTCTGAACAGCCAGTTACACATACGCCCCCATTTTTAACCCGGGCCGACGTGGGCTTTGTGCCGACTGCAGGATTCGACAAGCACAACGAATGTACCGCGTGCTATGCTGCGCGCCTTTAATTGCCGCCGCGCCCGCCGCCTCGTGCCAGCCGCCTCGCACACGCCGCTGGCATGCGGCGTGGCAGCCATGCGCAATTCGGGCACGGCGCGGCACAGCCAACGATGACAGGGAGTCGGCAATGCGACGTGGGGTGATGTACGGCCTGCTAGCGGGCGCGGTGTGGGGCTTCGTCTTTCTCGGCCCGTGCCTGCTGCCGGACTTTTCGCCGTTGCTGCTGGCCGCCGGACGCTATCTGCTGTACGGCCTGGTGTCGGTCGTCGTCGCGCTGCCCAACGCGCGCCGGCTGCTATCCAAGCTCACGCGCGCGGATCTCGTGGTGCTCATCTGGCTCGCGCTCGCAGGCAACATTGTCTATTACATTCTGGTCGCCGCAGCGGTACAACTGGTCGGCGTCGCGCCATCGTCGCTGATCGTCGGTGTGCTGCCGCTGACCATCACGCTGGCCGGACGCGCCGATCACGACGCGGTTTCACTGCGGCGGCTTACGCTTGCGCTGCTGATGATTGCCGCCGGCATCGCCTGCATCAACCTCGACGTCTTCACGGCATCGTTTGCCACGCACGGCACGATCGCGAGCCGGATCGCCGGTGTGTTGTGCGCAGCGGGCGCTCTGGTGGCGTGGACCTGGTTCGCCGTCGCCAATGCGCGCTATCTGCGCAAGGCAGGACATTTCGACAGCAACGAATGGTCGATTGCATCGGGCATTGTCACCGGTGTACTCGGCGCACTGCTATGGGCCGGGCTGCTGCTGGTGCCAAGCAGCGCAGTTGGGCGGCCAGCGCTCGATGCCGAACGCTGGCAACTGTTCTGGGCGCTCAACCTAGCCATCGCCATCGGCTGTTCATGGTGGGGCAATGCGTTGTGGAACGCTGCGGCGAAACGCCTGCCATTAACGCTGTCGGGCCAGTTGATCGTGTTTGAGACGCTGTTCGCGCTCGTGTATGGGTTTATCTACGCGCAGCGCTGGCCGCGCGCGCTCGAATGGGGCGCGATCATGCTGCTCGTTGCGGGCGTGAGCTGGTCAGTACGCCAGCACGCGAGTCAGCCGTCGCGCCCGGGCAAGTCGCGGCACGCGATCGAGGAGGACGCGCCAATCTCGGCGCACTGACGTGCCAACGGCCGTTAACGGGGGCGCACCATGCGCGGCCTACTTCAGCGGGCGTCTTTCGCGCGCCATTTGCGTCCTTCGAGCGAGCCGCTGTGGCGAGCCTTGTCAACGCGGCGCTGTCGCGCGAGCTTCGGATCGACGGTCAACGGCCGATAGATCTCGACGCGATCACCATTCTCGAGCACCGAGTCCAGCGCGCGGATGCGTCCGAACACGCCGACGCGCTGCTGGGCCAGGTCGATCTGCGGATGCATCGCGACGATCCCGCTAGCCTCGATGGCCTCACGCAGCGTCGCACCGATTGGCAGTCGCAAGGCGACGAGCGTTTGCGTGTCGGGCAGCGCATAACAAACTTGCACCTCGATCATGGCCCCGGCGCCGCCGCCCAGCGCCGCTGGATCAACGCTTGCCATAGCGCTCCCCGGCCCGCTTGACGAACGATTCGACAAACGTGTTCGCGATGTGATTGAACACCGGTCCGATCAGCTTCTCCAAGATGATGCTGGAAAACTCATAGTGCAACGCAAACTCGACCTTGCACGCATCGTCCCGCAGCGGGATGAAGTTCCAATAGCCGGTGAACCGCTTGAAAGGCCCTTCGGTGAACTCCATATCGATCCGTTCCGGGCGCCGTTGCGTGTTATGGGTGGCGAAATGCTGATGAATCCCCTTGAAGCGGATGTCGATCCGTGCTTCCATGCTTGTTTCGTCCTGGTGCCGGATCTCGACGCCGCCGCACCAAGGCAGAAAGTTGGGGTAGTCGGCAACATCAGTCACAAGGTCGAACATACGTTCGGCGGAATAACGAATCAGGACGGTTTTCTGGACGTCTGCCATAAAAGGGCATCGAAGAGGCGCGTGGCGCCGCGCGCGTCGCGGCGAGCCCGGAGCACGCGCGGACGCGACGCGGCCTTCGGCGCCGGGTCGCTTTGCTAAAATCATAATTTTATCCGAGTTGGTCAAAACCCATTCATGAGCATCATCGACAACAAGAAAGCATTCTTCGATTACTTCATCGAGGAACGCTACGAGGCGGGGCTCGTGCTTGAGGGCTGGGAGGTCAAGGCACTGCGCGCCGGGCGCGGCCAAATCAAGGAAGGCTACGTTGTGATTCGCAACGGCGAACTGTTCCTGATCGGCACGCACATCAGCCCGTTGCAGACCGCCTCGACGCACGTGCACGCGGATCCTGTGCGCACCCGCAAGTTACTGCTCAACGCCGATGAGATCCGCAAGCTAATTGGCAAGGTCGAGCAGCGCGGCTATACGTTGGTGCCGCTGAACTTCCACTACAAGAATGGACGGGTGAAGTGCGAAATTGGCCTGGCCCGGGGCAAGAAGCTGCACGATAAGCGCGAGACCGAAAAGAAGCGCGACTGGCAACGCGAGAAGGCACAGCTGCTGAAAAACACCACGCGCTAGCGGCGCGCCGCCGCGACGCCGCCCGCCCCCTCTTCGCTGTATTAGCCGGAACTTGAACTGACAGATAGTCGGGCGGATAGAGAAGAAGCGGTTAATGCGGGATGAGTTTCTCCTTGGCAAGTGCTAGTGAATCGAGGAAGGTACGCATGGGCGTCTTGCCATAACACCATCGCCCCGGATGCTCACGTTCATTGTTGTACTGGTCGAGCCATGCATCAAGGTCGGTTTGTAAGGCGTCGATCGATTCGTAGATCTTCTTGCGGAACACGACCCGATAGAACCCGTTGAGCATGGTCTTGTGCAATCGTTCGACGATACCATTGGGCTGCGGCGACTTGGCCTTGGTGCGGGTATGGTCGATGTCTTCTACGGCCAAATACAGCTCATATTCGTGATGCTCGGGATTGCCACAGTATTCGGTGCTGCGATCCGTGAGCACGCGTAGCAGCGGGATGCCGAAACTGTCGAAGAATGGGGCAACGCGGTCATTGAGTAAGTCAGCGGCCGGCAGGGGCGTCTTGCGATCGTAGAGCTTGGCCAATGCCACCTTCGAGTAGGTGTCGACAAAGGTTTGTTGATAGACACGGCCTACGCCTTTGAGGTTGCCGACATAGAACGTATCCTGCGCGCCGCAGTAGCCAGGACATTCGGCCTCAAACTCGCCCTGGGCCTCTTTTCCCGTTTGGCGCGCTCCAGCGCGACCAACTGGGCATCGGTTAGCACCAGCCCTTGCTGAGCGGATTGGGCTTGCAGCGCCTTCAGACGTTTGGTCATGGTCTGCAGATCGTGACGCAGCCAGATGCTGCGAACGCCCTGAGGCGAGACCTTTAACGCATAGCGCTTGAGCACTTCATTGGCGATCCGGTTTTGGCCATAAGCGGGCAGTTCCAGAGCCAGTTCAACCACGCTCGCCTCGATAATTTGGCCGCTTCATACTGAAGTCTCCTTTCATTTCTCGGGGATAGACACTTGTGTCAGGCATCGAGTTTGTGCCGCAGGATACGCCGATTTCCCCCGTTGATCTGACAATTCATTCAGCTTACGGTTTATCACGCGACCGATCGCCGCGGCTGATTCCGGTTCGAGCAGCTCGCTATGGACGCAATGTATATCGTAAATCTCGATATTCCCACGCACGTAAGGTTGCCATACGTCGCGAGGTACGAGCGTGGGGGACTGATCGTCCGCGAGGGTTGCATGGAAGAAAAGCGCGTTGCCACCATAGATGGGCGGAGAAAATTCTTTCAAAATACGGTGGTGGTTCTTCGCGATTTCCCAGGCGTTCCGCCGTAACGGTTCGTCCATGGCTGAAATCAATGCTTCGCCGTACTGAGCCACCAGCGCAGCATAATGGATCGCTTCATCGAGTTCGGACGCATCATCCAAGACGCCGGGGCTAGGATGACTATCCAACAACGCCAGTAGTGCCACTGACTCGTCGTGCTGCTCCAGCTGCGCCGCGATGCTGTGAGCCACGTTGCCCCCCAGGCTCCATCCTAATAGGTAATACGGTCCTTGAGGCTGAATGCGGCGAATCTGCTCAAGATAGTCCAACACCATCGCCTCAATCGTGGGGGCAAGCGGTCGTGTTCCGCCGAATCCACAGGCTTGCAAGCCATAGAGGGGCTGATCACTATCCAAGTGAGGCAATAAGCCCATATAGCTCCAACTCAACCCCATGGCGGGATGGATGCAAAAAAGAGGGGGGCGACTACCCTGGGGTTTGAGCGCAAGCAGCACATCAAATGAGCTTTCTTGGCTTCCCTGCTGCTCGACTAAGCGTTGTGCCAAGCTTGCGAGCATGGGAGCTTCGAACAGTGTGCGAATGGCAAGTTCCACCCCTAGCACATCACGAACACGGCTCATCAGGCGCATCGCTAATAGCGAGTGCCCGCCGAGCGCAAAGAAGCTATCGTGCCGACCAACACGCTCAACGCCCAGCAGCTCAGCCCAAATCGCCGCCAACGCAGTCTCGAACTCGCCTTGTGGCGCTTCATACACTTGACGTACCAACGCATCATCGTGCGGCGCGGGCAACGCACGCCGATCGAGTTTGCCGTTCGATGTCAATGGAAGTGCATCGAGCCGCACGAACGCACTGGGCACCATGTACTCGGGCAACGCGGCCGCCACATACATGCGCAATGTGCTGGCCAACATGTTATCGGGCTCAGCGACCACATACGCGACCAGCCGCTTAGCTTGCCCTTCGCCCCGTGCCAGCACCACCGCGTCGTGTACCTGCGGGTGCTGAGCCAGGCGCGCCTCGATCTCGCCCGGCTCAATGCGAAAGCCGCGAATCTTGACTTGATGGTCATTGCGGCCGAGGAACGCCAGATTGCCATCGGGTAAATACCGCGCCAAATCCCCCGTCTTGTACATCCGGGCATTAGGCTCGCCCGAGAACGGATCGCGCACGAAGCGCTCAGCAGTCAGCTCCGGACGGTTTAAGTAACCCCGCGCCACGCCTGCCCCCCCAATATACAGCTCACCGACCGCGCCCAGCGGCACCGGCTGGCCGTAGCTATCGAGCAGGTAAATCTGTGTGTTCGCAATCGGCCGGCCAACACTCTCAATAGCAGGGTCGCCCCGTTGAATCGACAGCCACGTCGAGTACGTGGTGCTTTCCGAAGGACCATAAAGGTTACACAAACGCTGCACAGGAGTCTGCTCGAAGATCTGCTTGATCAACGACGCCTTTAGTGGCTCACCTGCGACATTAATCGTTGCAGCCGAAGATAAGTTCGCTTGATGCGTCAGCAGCGAATGCATCGCGGAAGGCACCGTGTTGATCAGCGAGACGGGGTGAGCATGATGTATCAAAGCCAGCGCATCATTAACGAGATGCACGGTTGAGCCTTGCGCAAGTGGCACAAAGCACTCGTAGACGGACAGATCGAAGCTAATCGATGTAGCAAACAGCGTACGCTGTGTTTCCGAGGGGCCAAAGGCTTGAAGAGCCCAGCACAATAAATTAACCGCTTGAACATGCTCGACCATCACCCCCTTGGGCATACCGGTGGAACCGGACGTATAAATCACATACGCGAGATGATGGGACATCAGCGTTGGCACCGACGGATTCGTCTGCGCTCGCGCCGGCAGCGTGTTCGGGTCCAGCACCGTGCGATTGGCCAAAGCTGCGTCACCCAGTGCCGCCCGACCCGCTGCATCGGCCAACACAATCTGCGGTGCCGCATCCTCTAAGATATGCACAAGCCGTTCGCCCGGATACGCGGGATCCAGCGGCACATACGCGCCACCCGCTTTCAGAATCGCCAGCAGCCCCACCACCATCACGGGGCTCCGTTCGACACAGACCGCTACTCGCGCATCGGGTTTCACCCCAATCTCGATCAACTCATACGCCAAGCGATTCGCTTGCACATTCAATTGAGCATAGCTCAGCAGCTGATCCTCATAGAACAGCGCGGTAGCTTCAGGCGTGCGCTCGACCTGCTCCTCGAACAGCTGGTGGATGCATTGGTGCGATGGATAGTCTTGCTGCGTTGCGTTCCACGTCTCGAGCAACAACGTGCGCTCAGCCGGCGTCAGCAACTCAACACGGGTGACCGGATGCTGGTCATCAGCCGCCATCGCCTGTAACATCGTCTGCAAATACCCAACATGCCGCTCGATCGTCGCGCAATCGAATAGCGCCGTCGCATAACCCAACCCGCCGACAATCTCTTCACCCAATTCGTACAGGTGCAGCGCCAAATCGAACTTGACCACCTCGTAAGCCAAATCCGCTGGCGTGATTTCCAGACCCGGTAGCTGCCACGCTCCGGTCTCGTTGCTTTGCCACGCGAACATCACCTGGAATAGTGGCGTATGCTCGAGCCGGCGCGGTGGCTGCACGATCTCCACCACCTGCTCAAATGGCAGATCCTGATGCGCTTGCGCCTCCAGCGTCGTGCGCCGCACCCGCTCGAGCAACTGCGCCGCGCTCGGCTCGCCCGACACATCCACCCGCAACGCGAGCGTGTTCACAAAGAAGCCAATCAACGGCTCAATTTGGCGGTGATGACGATTCGCACTGGGCGTACCAATGACCAAATCGCCTTGCCCCGACAGGCGCGCGAGCACCGCACTCCACGCTGCGAGCACCGTCATAAACAACGTCGCACCGTGTGCTTGGCTCAAACGCTTCAAGGCTCGCGTAGTAGGCGCATCGATTCGGATCGGCACGTAGGCCCCCGCGAACGATTGCTGCGCCGGGCGCGGTCGGTCAGTCGGTAACGCCAGCAGCACTGGGGCGTCGGCGAGCGTGGCGCGCCAGTACTCGTTTTGCGCTTGCAACCGCTCGCCTGAAAGCCACTGCCGCTGCCACACTGCATAATCCGGATATTGGATCACCAGCGGTGGCAAAGGATCGGCGTGACCTGCACAGGCAGCGGTGTACAGCGCGCTGAGCTCGCGCGCCATCACGCCGATCGACCAGCCGTCCGACACAATATGGTGCTGCACAAGCAGCATCACGTGCTCATCATCAGCCAATTGAATGCCGCAGGCGCGGATCAGCGGACCACGCGTCAGATCGAACAGTGCCTGTGCAGCCTTGGCGCTCAGTTGCACCAACTGGGACTGCGCGTCTCGCTCGCCGCGCAGGTCATGCCAGGTTATCGGCACGCCCGTCTCGGCGGGCAACAGCTGCACCTGAGGTTGACCGTCGATGCTGACGAACACCGAGCGCAACGCTTCGTGACGTGCCCACAGCGCATCCAGCGCTTGCTGCCAGGCAACGGGGTTCAAGGTACCGCGCAGACGCAGTGCCATCGGCATATGATACGTGTCGCTCACCCCGTCGAGCTGCGCGAGGAACCACAGCCGTTGCTGCGCGAACGACAGCGGCAGGGCGCTTTCTCGAGACACCGGCGTGATCTCGGGCAGCGTATTGGTGCCTTGATGCCATTGCGCACTCAGCGCGGCAGCGAACCCGGCCAGCGTCGGGGAAGTGAACAAGGTCGCCAGCGGTACTTCGGCAACGCGTGCGCTCACCCAGTTGATCAAGCGCACCGCGAGCAGTGAATGGCCACCCAACGCGAAGAAGCTGTCGTGTCGGCCTACTCGTTCGACACCCAGCAATTCAGACCAGATCTCGGCCAGCGTGGTCTCGAGCTCGCCCCGCGGCGCCTCATACACTTGATGCGCGAACGCGTCAGCGCTGGGTGCCGGCAGTGCTCGGCGATCCAGCTTGCCGTTTGACGTCAGCGGCAACGCATCGAGCCGCACAAACGCACTAGGCACCATATACTCAGGCAACGCTGCCGCCACATGCGTGCGCAAGGTGCCGGCCAAAGCGTCATCGGGCTCGGCCACCACATACGCGACCAGCCGCTTGGCACTGCCTTCGCCCATGGCCAGCACCGCCGCCTCGCACACCTGTGCATGCTGGGTCAAGCACGCCTCGATCTCGCCTAGTTCGATGCGAAAGCCGCGAATCTTGACCTGATGGTCGTTGCGCCCCAGGAACTCCAGATTGCCATCGGGTAAATACCGCGCCAAATCCCCCGTCTTGTACATCCGCGCGTCCGGCTCGGCCGTGAACGGATCGGACACAAAGCGCTCAACAGTCAGCTCGGGTCGGTTCAGGTAACCACGGGCGACGCCGGCGCCACCAATGTACAACTCGCCAACCGCACCCAGCGGCACAGGCTGCTTGTACGCGTTCAGGATATAAAGCCGGGTGTTGTCAATGGGACGACCAATCGTACGCCAGTTGTTTTCTTTGTCGATGACCTCATGCACGGTAGCAGTCACCGTCGCCTCAGTCGGACCATAAACGTTGAACAATCGCGGTCGGTGACCTGCCCCCGCAAACCATGCGCTTTGTGCTGACACGCTTAGCGCCTCTCCACTAATCATGACCACGCGCACACTGTCCGAAACAGGGACTTTTTCCTGCGCCAATTGGGACCAAAATTGGGTAGGTAAATCCGTCACGCTCACACGGTTCGCCTTGCAAAGCGCCCAAAATTGCTGGGCCCCAGCTAACCAAGCATCGGTGCGTAGCACCAATGCCGCACCCTGGGTCAACGTGACAAAGATCTCTCCGACCGACGCATCGAAGGACAGCGACGAGCATTGCAACACCCGGTCGTGCGCAGTGACGCCAAGTTTTTGAGCCATGGCCGTCACCAGGTTGACCGCGCTACGATGTGGAATCATCACCCCTTTGGGCTGGCCCGTGGAACCTGACGTATAAATCACGTAGGCCAGGCTCTGTGCAGTCAGTGCCAACTCAGGATTGCGCGCGCTTTGGCGTGCCCACTGCGCTATATCAGCCTGCAAGTCCAGTACCGGCACCCCGGCTCCCAGACATTGCGTCACTGCGGCCGGTGGAGTGCCAACGCTGAGCAAGACTGCAGGTGCACTATCTGTCACCATATAAGCCAAGCGTTCTGGTGGATACGCGGGATCGAGCGGTACATACGCTCCACCCGCCTTAAGCGTGGCGAGAATGCCAACGATCATTTCCGGACTGCGCTGCGCGTACACTGCCACCCGTGTATCCGGCTTCACGCCCAGTTTAATCAGTTCGTGCGCCAGGCGGTTAGTTTGTGCATTCAATTGCACGTAGCGCAGTGTCTGCTCTTCATAGACCAGTGCTATTGCCTCCGGTGTGCGTGCCACCTGCGCCTCGAATAGCTGGTGAATGCATAAGTGTGACGGATAAGCCTGTTCTGTCGCGTTCCACGTCTCGATCAGTAGGCTTCGCTCCTCCTTAGGCAACACTTCCAGTTGCCCGACCGGCCATTCGGGCGTCGTTTCGAGCACGTCAGCTAGGCCTTCCAGCGCCTGCTGCATATATCCACATACCCGGTCTGCATCCAAGGGCTCGATAATTTGCGCAGTCAACCCCAGTGCTTGTCCAGAATCTTCAATCGATAAACCGATTGGATAATTATCACGCTCTTTGGAATGGAACAACTCGACGCCTGGCAGCATGCCGCTCTTCTCCGCACTTATCGCATTGTGCCGATAATTAAGCAGCGCACTGAACAATGGAGTGCCGGCCGGCACGCTACTGCAGCGCTGCGCCAGTGCCAACGACGCATGCTCATACTCGAGCAGTGCCGCCAACCGCGCATGCGTCGCGCGCACCGCTGCCTCCACACTGCCGGCCAAGTCCACCCGCAGCGGTAGCGTATTGATAAACAGCCCCATCGCACTGTCGGCGCCGCTACCTGCCTGCATCCGCCCAAACAGCACCGTGCCGAACACTACCCGCGGCTGACCGCTCGCGCGCGCGAGCACTTGCGCCCACGCCAGATGGCATAGGCTGGCCAAGCTCACGTCCAGGCGCCTGGCCTGCGCGCGGAGTCGATCGTTCAATGCCGGCGGCAGCGTCCGGTGCGCTTCGTGCACGTGCGCGCCGTCGCGATACACCTCCGCGAGACCAAACGGCAGCGTCGGCTCTTCAATATCCGCGAGCTGCTCGGTGAAAAAACGCGCATGCTCAACCTGGCTCACACCCAGGCGCGCCTGCGCTACCAGGTTACGGAACGGTTGGGCTGCTGGCAACGTTTCACCTTGACCTTCGATGAACGCTCGCACCTCCGTGTGCATCACTTCCAGCGTCAAGTGATCGCCGATTAAGTGATGCTGCAATTGGACTACCTGCCAGCAGCCATCAGTGTCCTGCGCAATCGCACAGCGCAGCAGCGGCGCCTGCGTCAGCTCCAGCCGAGTGTGGCGAGGATCAAAGCGCTGCGCCAATTGTTCGGCGATCGGCCCGTCGGCACGATCTAGAGTGAGTTCGGTGATCGACAGCGGCGCATGCCGCCAGACCACCTGCGCGGGCGTAGACAGTCCTTCCCAGACAAACGCGGTGCGCAAAATATCGTGACGGTTGGCCACCTGTTGAACGGCAGCTAGATACTGATCGAGCAGCTCGCGCGTGTCGAAAACCAGTTGCGTAATCAGCAGATACGGATCGCCTTTGGTGGCCAACAGATGGTGGAACAGGATGCCGTCCTGCAATGGCGAGAGCGCATAGATGTCTTGGAGATTGGCGATGCCACCCGGCACCTGCCTGACGATCCGGTCGATGTCAGCCTGCGTCAGCTCAATGAGCGGTAGCATCGATGGCGTGAGGATCGTAGTCTCGGGCGTGATAACGTTGGGCGGTACTGTCACATCGCGAGGCTGGCTCAGCGCTTGCGCCAGCACGCTGAGCGTCGGGGTATCAAAAAGCGCCCGCACAGACAATCCGAGCCCCAGACGCCGCAGACGCTCAATCAACTGCACGGCAAGCAACGAATGGCCGCCGAGCGTGAAGAAGCTGTCGTGTCGGCCCACTCGTTCGACACCCAGCAGCTCAGCCCAGATCTCGGCCAGCGTGGTCTCAAGCTCACCCCGCGGCGCCTCATACACTTGATGCGCGAACGCGTCAGCGCTGGGTGCCGGCAGCGCACGCCGATCCAGCTTGCCGTTTGGCGTCAGCGGCCACGCGTCAAGCCGCACGAATGCGGCTGGCACCATATAGTCAGGCAAGCAAGCGGCCACATGCGCACGCAACGTGTTGGCCAACGCGTCATCCGGCTCAGCCCGCACATAGGCGACCAGGCGCTTATCGTCGCCGTCGCCGCATGCAAGCACAAGCGCATCATGCACCTGCGGATGTAAGCTCAGGCACGCTTCGATCTCGCCCGGCTCAATGCGAAAGCCGCGAATTTTGACTTGATGGTCGTTGCGGCCCAGAAATTCTAAATTGCCATCCGGTAAATACCGCGCCAAATCCCCCGTCTTGTACATCCGCGCATCCGGCTCAAGGACAAACGGATCGCGCACAAAACGCTCGACCGTGAGCCCTGGGCGATTCAGGTAGCCACGCGCGACGCCTGCTCCTCCAATATACAGTTCACCGACCGCACCGAGCGGCACCGGCTGACAGTATATGTCGAGCAGATAAATCCGCGTGTTCGCAATCGGCCGACCAATCGTGGGCTGCATCTGATCAGAACTGAGTACAGCAAGCGTCGCATCCACCGTGCATTCGGTCGGCCCATAAACGTTACACACCGTCAGGTGTGATGCATTGACCAGCGTTTGCCAAGTAAGGGGAGCAATCGGTTCGCCACCAACGAGCACAGTCAGTGGACGTTGGTGCTGAAGTAAATCCGCTGACAACAACATCTCAAGTTGGACCGGCGTGCAATCCAGTACATCGATGCTTGTCGTTGCGAGACATTGGAGTAAAGCTGCGCCATCAGATCGTACAGCTTGTGGAATCAGAACGAGCGTGCATCCGCTTAACAAGCTAAGCACGCTTTTCAACGATGCATCAAATGCAACACTGGCATTTAAGCCCACCCTGGCATGGATGGGACAGTGAGTCAATACAGCGCTTTGTAGCGCGCTGTATAGATTGACTAACGACTGGTGTTCGACCATCACGCCTTTCGGCTTGCCGGTCGAACCTGACGTGTAGATCACATACGCGAGATGCCGGGCGGTCAGGCCCGGCACCGACGGATTGGTGTCAACCTCCCCCGGCAGCGCATCCAGATCCAGCACGATGCGCTCAGCGAGCGCCGTGTCACCGAGCGCGCCGCGCCCGGCTGCATCGGCCAGCACAATCGCCGGGGCTGCGTCCGCAAGGATATGCGCGAGCCGTTCACCCGGATACATGGGGTCCAGCGGCACATAGGCGCCGCCCGCTTTTAGAATCGCCAGCAGCCCCACCACCATCGCTGGCGAGCGCTCGACACAAATGGCCACCCGCGCATCGGGCTTGACGCCCAATTCGATCAACTGATGCGCTAAGCGATTCGCTTGCACATTCAGCTCAGCGTAGCTCAGCGCCTGCTCCTCAAACATCAACGCCGTGGCTTCCGGCGTGCGCTCGACCTGCGCTTCGAACAACTGGTGAATGCACAACTGCGACGGATAATCGCATTCTGTCGCGTTCCACGTTTTGAGCAGTAACTGACGCTCAGCCGGGGATAGCAACTCAAGCGTTGTCACCGGTTGCTCCGGGTGAGCCACCATCGCGCGCAACACCGTCTGCAGATACCCGACATGCCGCTCGATCGTCGTTTGATCAAACAACGCGCTCGCATAGCACAATGCGCCAACGATCGTGTCGCCCGACTCTTGTAGCGCCAATTCCAAATCAAACTTGACCGTGTTGCCCTCAAGCTCGGTCGGTGTGACCGTGAGATTGGGCAGGCACCAATTTTCTGTCTGCGTGCCCTGCCATGCAAACATCACCTGAAACAATGGCGTGTGATTGAGCCGGCGCGGCGGCTGCACAATCTCCACGACCTGCTCAAACGGCAGATCTTGATGCGTTTGCGCTTCGAGCGTCGTGCACCGCACACGCTCAAGCAACTGCGTTGTCGTCGGCGCACCGGACAGATCCACACGCAACGCCAGCGTATTGACAAAGAAGCCAATTAGCGGCTCGATCGCTGGGTGTCCGCGGTTCGCGCTGGGCGTACCAATGACCAAGTCGTCTTGACCCGACAGGCGCGCGAGCACCACACTCCACGCCGCGAGCACCGTCATGAACAGCGTCGTGCCCTGTTCTTGGCTCAAGCGCTTCAGCGCCTGCGTGGTCGATGCATCAATGCGCACCGGCACCTGCGCACCCGCAAACGATGGCTGCACCGGACGCGGCCGATCGGTCGGTAGCGCCAGCAGCACCGGTGCGTCGGCCAGCCTCGTGCACCAATAGTCGCTTTGCGCCTGCAGTCGCTCGCCCGACAGCCATTGCCGCTGCCACGCCGCATAATCCGGATACTGAACGTTCAGCGCCGGCAACGGATTAGCCGGCTCACCGCAGGCCGCGCGGTACAGCGCATTCAATTCCCGCACCAGCACCCCGATCGACCAGCCATCCGACACAATATGATGTTGCGTCAGTATCAATACATGCTCGTCATCGGCCAGCCGAATGCCACGCGCTCGCAGCAGCGGCCCGTGCGCCAGATCAAATGGTGCGTGCACTGCCTCGTCGCTTAAGCGCGCCAGTTGCGCATCAGCGTCAGGCATACCGCGCAGGTCATGCCAAGTCATCGGCACGCCCGTCTTGGCGGGCAGCAGCTGCACCTGCGGCTGGCCCTCGACGCTGACGAACACCGAGCGCAGCGTCTCATGACGCGCAAACAGCGCATCCAGTGCCTGCTGCCATGCGGACCGATTCAGCGGCCCGTGCACACGCCACGCGAGCGGCATATGATAGGTGCGACTCACACCATCGAGCTGCGCGAGAAACCATAGCCGTTGCTGCGCAAACGACGGCGGCAAAGGGCCTTCTCGCGACACCGGCGTAATCTCAGGCAGCATATCGGTGCCGTGATGACGTCGCGCATCGATTGCCGCCGCGAATGCAGCGAGCGTCGGCGACGCAAATAGCGTAGCCAATGGCACCTCGGCACCCAATTCAACGATACGATTCAACAGCCGCACCGCGAGCAGCGAATGACCGCCAAGCGCAAAGAAGCTATCGTGCCGACCCACGCGCTCGACGCCCAACAGCTCCGCCCAGATCGTCGCGAGTGCGCTCTCCAGCTCGCCTTGCGGCACTTCATACGCTTGGTGCACGAGCGCATCGATAGCGGGCGCGGGCAGCGCCCGCCGATCCAGTTTGCCGTTCGGTGTCAGCGGGAAGGCATCGAGCCGCACAAACGCGGCCGGCACCATATAGTCAGGCAAGCGAGCGGCCACATGCGTACGCAGCGTGTTAGCCAACGCGTCATCCGGCTCGGCCCGCACATAAGCGACCAGGCGCTTATCGTCGCCGTCGCCGCGTGCAAGCACAAGCGCATCATTCGCCTGCGGATGTGAATTTAGGCACGCTTCGATTTCGCCCGGCTCAATGCGAAAGCCGCGGATCTTGACTTGATGGTCATTGCGTCCCAGAAACTCCAAGTTACCGTCCGGTAAATACCGTGCCAAATCCCCCGTCTTGTACATCCGCGCATCGGGCTGGCTCGAGAACGGATCGCGCACAAAACGCTCGGCCGTGAGCTCCGGGCGATTCAGGTAGCCACGCGCGACGCCTGCTCCTCCAATATACAGTTCACCGACCGCACCGAGCGGCACCGGCTGACAGTATATGTCGAGCAGATAAATCCGCGTGTTCGCAATCGGCCGACCAATCGGAACAGCTTTGCCGCCAAAATGACGGGGGCCGCGCCATATCGTGGCGCAAACCGTTGCCTCCGTCGGGCCATATGCATTAAAGACGGTGCCTTGCTTGGCCAAAGCTTGAATCAATGTCGAACTGGACGCCTCGCCTGCTAGGATCACCGTTAGGGGTAGGCTTAGGCTCGATAAATCCTCGCCATGTTGAAGCAGTGCAGGAGGTAAGGTTGCATGCGTAATCGTATGTTTTGCTAAATAATCACACAGCCTACGCCGGTCATGACGGACTGTTTTAGGTGGCAAATACAAGGTCGCCCCACTGCCAAAGGCCATCACCATTTCCGAACTGCTTGCATCAAAACTGAACGACGCAAACTGCAAAATTCGGCTGGAAGCGTCTACGCCAAAGCAGGCAATTTGCGCCTGCGCAAGGTTCACCACACCACGATGCAGCACCATGACGCCCTTCGGGGTGCCGGTGGAGCCTGACGTATAAATCACATAAGCAAGATGACGGGACGTCAGTGCCTGCACCGACGGATTCGTCTGCGCTCGCTCCGGCAATGTGTTGGGATCCAGCACCGTACGAGCGGCCAAAGACGCCTCACCCAGTGAAGAGCGGCCCACTGCATCCGCGAGCACAATACTCGGCGCCGCATCCGCGAGAATATGCGCGAGCCGCTCGCCCGGATACGCCGGATCGAGTGGCACATAGGCGCCGCCGGCTTTTAGGATCGCCAGCAGCCCCACCACCATCGCTGGCGAGCGCTCGACACAAATGGCCACCCGTGCATCGGGCTTGACGCCCAATTCGATCAACTGATGCGCTAAGCGATTCGCCCGCACATTCAGCTCAGCGTAGCTCAGCGCCTGCTCTTCAAACATCAACGCCGTGGCCTCAGGTGTGCGCTCGACTTGCGCTTCGAATAGCTGGTGAATGCATTGGTGCGCCGGATAGTCTTGTGCTGTCGCATTCCACGTCTCGAGCAACAACGTGCGCTCGGCCGGTGCAAGCAACTCAACGCGCGTCACAGGGTGCGCTGCGTCGGCAGCCATCGCCTGCAACATCGTCTGGAAATATCCGACGTGCCGCTGAATCGTCGCTTGGTCAAACAACGTGCTCGCATAGCATAGTGCGCCAACGGTTTCGTCGCCTGACTCCTGTAGCTCCAATTCCAGGTCGAACTTGACCGTGTTGGCCTCAAGCCCGGTCGGTGTGACCGTGAGATTGGGCAGGCACCAATTTTCTGTCTGCGTGCCCTGCCATGCAAGCATCACCTGAAACAATGGCGTGTGATTGAGCCGGCGCGGCGGCTGCACAATCTCCACGACCTGCTCAAACGGCAGATCCTGGTGCGCTTGGGCCTCCAACGTCGTGCGCCGCACGCGTTCAAGCAGCTGCGCCGTCGTCGGCGCACCGGACAGATCCACACGCAACACCAGCGTATTGACAAAGAAGCCAATTAGCGGCTCGATCGCTGGGTGTCCGCGGTTCGCGCTGGGCGTACCAATGACCAAATCGTCTTGGCCCGACAGGCGCGCGAGCACCGCGCTCCACGCCGCAAGCACCGTCATGAACAAGGTCGTGCCGTGCTCCCGGCTCAAGCGCTTCAGTGCCTGCGTGGTCGATGCATCGATGCACACCGGCACCTGCGCACCAGCCAATGATGGCTGCGCCGGACGCGGCCGATCGGTCGGTAGCGCCAGCAGCACCGGTGCGTCGGCCAGCCTCGTGCGCCAATAGTCGCTTTGCGCCTGCAGCCGCTTGCCCGACAACCATTGTCGCTGCCACGCCGCATAATCCGGATATTGAATGCTCAGCGCCGGCAACGGATCCGGTTGGCTTCTACAGGCGGCCGTGTATAGCGCGTTCAATTCACGCACCAGCACGCCGATCGACCAGCCGTCCGACACGATATGATGTTGCGTCAGTACCAGCACGTGCTCGTCGTCGGCCAGTTGAATGCCGCATGCGCGCATCAGCGGTCCGTGTGCCAAATCGAACGGTGCTTGTGCAGCCTCGGCGCTCAGTTGCACCAGTTGAGTCTGCACGTCGGGCACATCACGTAAGTCATGCCAGCTCATCGGCACGCCCGTCGCGGCGGGCAGCAGCTGCACCTGCAGCTGGCCCTCGACGCTGACGAACACCGAGCGCAGCGCCTCATGACGCGCAAACAGCGCATCCAGTGCTTGCTGCCATGCGGACCGATTCAGCGGCCCGTGCACACGCCACGCGCGCGACATATGATAGGTGCGACTTACACCGTCGAGCTGCGCGAGAAACCATAGACGCTGCTGCGCAAACGACAGCGGCAAATGGCCTTCTCGCGACACCGGCGGGATCGTGGACAGCGTATCGGTGCCGCGATGTAATTGCGCATTCACCGCGGCAGCGAATGCCGCGAGCGTCGGCGACGCAAATAGCGTGGCCAATGGCACCTCGGCACCCAATTCAACGATACGATTCAACAGCCGCACCGCGAGCAGCGAATGACCGCCAAGCGCAAAGAAGCTATCGTGCCGACCCACGCGCTCAACGCCCAGCAGCTCAGCCCAGATCGTCGCGAGTTCAGTCTCCAGCTCGCCTTGCGGCGCTTCATACGCTTGACGGACCCATGCTTCGTCATCCGGCTCCGGCAACGCCCGCCGATCCAGTTTGCCGTTCGGTGTCAGCGGGAAGGCATCAAGCCGCACAAACGCGGCCGGCACCATATAGTCAGGCAAGCGAGCGGCCACATGCTCATACAGCGTGCTCGCGAGTGACGCATCGGATTCAGCAATGACATACGCGACTAGTCGCGTGTGCTCGCCGTCCCCGCGTGCGAGCACCACCGCATCACGTACCTGCGCATATGAGTTTAGGCACGCCTCAATCTCGCCCGGCTCAATTCGTTGGCCGCGCAGCTTAATCTGATTGTCGATGCGGCCAACATAGTCAAGTTGACCGTTTGCCCGCCATCTGGCCAAGTCGCCCGTTCGGTACAGCCGCTCGCCGTGCCCGAACGGGTTTGCGATAAAGCGCTCAGCACTTAACGCGGGCTGGTTGAAGTAACCGCGTGCCAAGCCCGCGCCGGCGATATACAGCTCGCCGGTCACGTCCGGGGGCAACGGCTTGAGCTGCCGATCCAATACATACACACGCACGTTCGACAACGGCTGGCCAATCGGCACCGTCCCCTGGGTGTCAGGTACGGCCGCAAACCAGGTCGATGTCATCGTGCATTCAGTCGGGCCGTACTGATTGAACACCTGCACCTGCGCGCCGAGCGTTTGATGCACGCGCGCAACAAGTGGCGCGTCCAGCGCTTCGCCACTCACCAAAATCATGCGTAGTGCGCCACCCACGCCCCGGCGTTCAGCTGCCTGACAGACGCTACGCAGCAAGCTAGGCGTAATACTGAGCAATGCCGTGACACGCTGCTCGTGGAGCGCACCTACATAGCGGTGCGGCTCCTTGGCGTGCGCGGTCGAAATCAGCACCACGCGTGCGCCTGCAATCAGCGGGCCGATTAGGTCACGCACCGACGCGTCAAAGGCCAGGCTCGCGACATTGAGCACTACATCCTTTTCGGTGACACAATAATGGCGAACCAAGAAGTTCAAGTAATTGGCTGCACCGCGATGCCGGGTCATCACCCCTTTAGGCTCACCCGTTGAGCCCGACGTATAGGTCACGTACGCGAGATGATCAGGCAACACGCCGCTGGCCGGACGCGTGTCGGGCTCAGCCGCGATCTGCGCCCAGTCGGTATCCAGGCGCACGCACTGTGCAGCCGGGCGCGGCAACGCCGGCTGCAAGCGCGACTGCGTGACTAGGACCGGCACGCGGGCCTGCTGCATGAGGGACGCGAGGCGCTCGCGCGGGTAGCTCGGATCCAGCGGTAAATACGCGCCCCCGGCCTTCAAGATGCCCAGTACGCCAACCACCATCTCGATTGAGCGCTCTACGCATAGCCCCACCACAGCGTCGGGTCCAACGCCCAGTGTGCGCAAATGCCACGCCAGTTGATTGGCCCGGCGCTCTAATTGAGCGTACGTGATGGACTGCGCGCCCAACACGACGGCCACCGCCTGCGGCGTGCGCTCGACCTGCGCTTCAAACAGCTGATGCACGCCCAGGTTATCGGGATACGCTTGCTGGGTCGCATTCCAGTCAAGCAGCAGCCGCTGCCGCTCGCTCGCCTCGAGCAGGTCGATGTCACCCATCGGCTGTGTCGGCGCCGCGGCCAGCGTTTGCAAGAACCGCACGAACCGGTGTTGATGCCCGGCCAGCTCATCTGCGGTGTAACAGGCCGGATTCGCGTCAAAGTCGATCCGTAACGGACCGTCGTCTGCCCGCGGATAGACCGTGACCCTCAAATCGTCAACTGGACCATTGCGTAGCGGATGCGTCGTCGAGGTCAACTCCCCAAAGGTTAGGGCGTCGTCAAGCGGCATGACATGGACAGCGGTTCTAAACAGCGACTGGCCGGACGCCCGTCCAAGTGAGCGCAGCAACGTGTCACTCGAGTCACGTAAGCTCTGCCGCCCGCGTTGGATCTCGTGCTCAGCCTGCTGCGTCAACGAAGCCAGGCTCATGTCCGATTGCACCATCAATCGAAGCGGCATCGTGGCGTCGCTACCGAGCGGATACGGCTCAGTCGCCCCCCAAGCCGAGCAGCCCAACGCCACGTCGTGTATGCTGCTCAACCGAGACAGATACGCAGCCATCGCGGCTGTCATCAACGAGGTCAATTGCGCGGTATCGCCCGCAGGATCGCCGAACGCGTGGGACGGCAACGCCATGGTATGACGCAGTGCCGGCTGCAGCGCCGGCGCACACCGGCTGGCCAGCGTGGCCGGCTCCGGCCAATGCACATCCCGCTTGAACCGATACGCGTCATCCCGGCTCTCTTGGGCTGAAGCGGGGTGCTGCGCGTCGCGCGTCCACGCTGGCGCCCATTGCTCGGAAGGAGGCGACATGCCCGCACACAGCGTGCGATACCCGTGTGCGACGCGCTGCGCGATCAGGTGAGCGCCGAGCTCATCGATCACGCGCGCGTGGTAGCGCTGATACCATAGCACCCGATCCGGTGCCGTGTGTAACAACGCATAACGAAAGAGCGGCTCTTGTAAAACATTGCCCGGCTGCTCATAATCGGCACGCATCCATGCATGGGCAGCGGCGTATGGATCTGCTTGTCCACTCACATCGATTCGTGACAATGACCACAGGGGTGAGCCGATAAATTGGCTAAGGCCGTGCTCACTTTCGATAAATTGCAACCGCAGACTATCTACTTCGTCTACCACCTGCCGTAAGGCGGTTTCAAACTGCGCGATGTCAATGGCACCTTCGATCACCGTGTAGCGCGCCACACAATACACCGGACTTGCCAAGGGCGGCCGTTGGTCAGGTCCTTGATCGGTTTGAGCCGCACTGAGCGGATCAGCCTCTGGCATCATGCAAGCAGACATCTGTATTCTCCTATTCAGACACAAGGCTGGTTCACTGTTGACGACGCAAACCCATGGAACGACGGCAATGGCTAACTTGCCAGACAGAAGATCAAGCCCTAAGTGGGCAAAACTGCTGGCATGACGCTAGGCGTCACACTGCTACTCGTGCAGCCCCTTGAGGGCCATTGCGTTGAAAAACGACGGAGGCGACTACTTCAATGCCTTTCAGCATTACAAAGGACGCATTCGCTCTACCTGTGCGTGGTTACGCCAATTTGTGAAGGCAGCGGAGCCTTCATTTTTATCACTCAAGTCTTTATACCTTTAGTATGAGCAGCAGATTTGCTCAGTCCGTTAATAATGACCACACCTACTTTTTCATGATTCACCAATCGTTTGAGGAAGCACGTAAATCGCTCAAACAATCTCACGTCACGTGGACTTGATAAGGCGACACACCGCCTAATAGGCGATGCCATGGCCAAGAGCGTCGCAACTCGCAAAGTGGACTTCAGGGAAGCGGAGCAAAGAAAATTGCATGCTTTGCATAAGAACAACACGGGTCGGTTTAGGCCAAGGGTACTTCATCATTGCACTCCCTCCAAACATCGCTTTTATGCATCAAAGAACACGGCTAGCATGCGCTCGCCCCGTTGATAAATCACTTTACTGTCTATTATTTGCTCCCACGCAATGGTATCCTAGTCACTATATACAGTTATCAAGAAGAGCCCAAGCAACTTATCCTGCTATAAACCGACAAATTTTGAATTAAAATTACATCAAGACGCGACTGACGAATTGTTTTGTAACGCTGACGCCGTCGGCATGTGCCAAATAATGCCCAGCTCTCGGCACAGAGCCGGTACCGCCAGCCCTGCCTCCACGCGCTTGAGCGCCTCCATGATCTGGCTGTCCGTGAATCTCGACTTCTTCATTGCGTAGAACTCCCTTAACGAGAAAATTCTACTTCTGTTCCCACCGGTTTTTTGGGGGGATTACCAGTGGACGTCGTCCCCTATGGAAGCTCGCGCTATGGCGCAGTCGGTACGCGGGCGCGCATTTACCCTGGAGCCGATTTTGGCATTGCCGTCTGATTCTTAACGGCGCCACTATTTGATCACGCGTAGCAGCCGGCGGGAAAGAAGTGTTCTCATGTCGCGGCGAATGTCACAAATGATGTGGATGTAAATAATTGTGTCCCCAATCTCATAGAGAATGCGATTCATGCCAGAAATAACTTGGCGGTACTGTTGAGGATTACAGTCAACAAGCTCTTCAGGGATAACACCGCTTTGGGGGAAAACTAAAATGTCTCGAACAGAATACTTGATTGGTTGATAAGTCTCTTGCCAAGTTGATCGGCCAAAGTTTTTAATGATGTAGCGACGAAGCTCCTTTAAGTCCTCTTCGGCACCTTCAAGGAAAACAACTTTCACCCGCGGTCTTCCTTGTCCAAGTCGGCAAAGACGTCATCCGCATCGCGGAAGCGGCCTTGAGAAATTTCCTGATTACCCATGGCAAGAATTTTTAGAAGGGCAAGGGTATCTTCCTGCTGCTCGTAAGAGCGAACGTCCATGACCACAAGCTTGGCTTCCCCATTTTGGGTGATCAGCATTGGCTCCCGGGACTCAGAAATATTCTTAATGATGTCGGCTGCGTGGCTCTTAAGGTAGCTGATAGGCTTAATTTGAGTTGAGAATTTCACGACGCATTCCTAGCTTGCTAACTGGCGACAAGACCAAATATAGATCAAATTCGGTCCTTCGTACAGTTCGTTTGGGCAGCTGCCCCACAAAACAGCGGCGCGGCAGGCGTACTATGCGCGCTGCCGCTGGCAGACAACGCTTTTCTACCTGCAAAACCTGCACATTGCCGAGGTCACCAGCGGGACCATGGATGACTTCTCGCGGCGCCTGAGGGCGCAGGGGCGGGACCAATGGTGGCTCGAAATCGTCGGCAACGAAAAAACGCGCGCGGATCGTGCCGGCGTCGCCGGTGTTGATCGTCGAGCTGGCCCGCTATCAACAAGCGTGTGGCCTGCCCTCGCTGGCCGGCCGAGCCAGCACCACGCCGCTGGTCATGCCCTTTAAAGGCCCGCACCGCTGTCTGTCACGCTCGGTTTTGCGTGACGCAATCAAAAACATATTCAGCCGTACCGCGACATGGCTGCGTGCGCGCGGTCCAGTTCATCGAGCGCGCCGATGAACTGGACCGCGCGTCGGCGCACTAACTGAGACTGGCTGAGGCATACCGCCGGGTCACATCAGGCCGATGGCGGCCTCGGTCTGCGCACGGTGCGCAACAATCTGGGTCACGTGTCGCTGACCACTACGAGCCGACACGTGCGCCTGGCCGCTTGGCCGACACCCTACTTCGGCTACACGTCACGCTTGGCGTGTGCGATGCTCAGCGCGGAGGCGATCATCGTACTCATGTCGGCCAAATTGGCCGGGACAATCAGTGTATTGCCTTGCTTGGCCAGGTTGCCAAAAGCACTGACATATTGTTCGGCAACCTTCAGATTCACCGCATCCATGCCGCCACGCGACTGAATGGCATCGGCGATTTTCTGGATCGCTTGCGCATTCGCGTCGGCCACAGCGAGAATGGCGGCAGCCTGCCCCTGGGCCTGGTTGATCGCGGCCTGTTTCTCCCCTTCGGATTGCTGAATCGCCGCCTCGCGCGCGCCGGACGCCAGGTTGATCTGTTCTTGCTTACGGCCCTCGGACGCAGCGATCAGCGCCCGCTTCTCTCGCTCGGCCGTAATCTGCGCCTGCATCGCACGCAAGATTTCGTTAGGCGGCGTCAGATCCTTGATTTCGTAGCGCAGCACCTTCACGCCCCAATTCGCTGCTGCATCGTCAAGTGCCGATACGATGCTGTGGTTGATCAGGTCGCGCTCCTCGAACGTCTTGTCCAGTTCCATCTTGCCAATGACCGAGCGTAACGTCGTCTGCGCAAGCTGCGTAATCGCCATCACGTAGTTCGCCGAGCCGTACGAGGCCTTCATCGGATCGGTGACCTGAAAGTACAGTACGCCATCGACCTGCAGTTGCGTGTTGTCGCGCGTGATGCAGACCTGCGACGGCACGTCGAGCGGGATCTCCTTCAGCGAATGCTTGTACGCGACGCGATCGACGAATGGCAGCACGATGTTCAGGCCCGGCGTCAGCGTCGCATGATAACGGCCAAGCCTCTCGAGCACCCAGGCATGCTGCTGAGGCGTAATCTTCACGCATTGTGTCGCGATCACCACTACGACGACGAACAAGACTAGTGCAATAATCAAAAGATCCATGGCGTAGTATCCCATCAGGCTGTAGAAGAAGAGCGAGCGGCCGGTCGGGCGGCAACGATGAGCCGGTTGTCGCGCACCTGGCGAATCAAATACCAGTGCGCATGCTCGCTCTCGCCGGGCTGAAGCTCGACATCCCATTGCGCACCACGATAGTTGATGCGTGCCCGGCCGTTATCCCAGCGTTCAACGCACACCGTCTGGCCGATGTCTAGTAGCACATCGGCGTCCCGCGTGACGTCCCGCACGTCGCGGCGCTGCCGATGACCGTAGCGGGAACGCCGCAGCACCGTCACGGCGGCCAGCGCGACCAGTGCGGCCAGCGCAAGCTGCGCGGCCACCGGCATGCCGATTCCGTGCGCAATACCGCCCGCCGCGCAGCCCAGCGCAATCATCAATAGATAGAACGTGCCGCTCGTCAGCTCGACTACCAACAGCGCACCGGTCGCGATCCACCAAATAAGTCCCGAACCCACCATCGCGATCCCCTAAATAAAAAAACACCTCGGTGCCGTCACCGAGGTGTCTTATAGCACGAAGCCAGCTCGCGCCGCGAACCGGCCGCGCGTCAGCGCCCGGTTTCTGGCGGCCGGCGTATCGTCCGACCCGCCAACGGACGCGGTGTCATGCCGCCTTCGCGTCGTCTGCCTGCGCGAGCGCCTGCCAAGTGTCGATCACGGTATCCGGATTCAGCGAGATCGAGGCAATACCTTCCTTCGTCAGCCACGCAGCAAAATCCGGATGGTCCGACGGGCCCTGGCCGCAAATGCCGACATACTTGCCCAACCGCAGGCAGGTTTCGATCGCGCGCGACAGCATGAAGCACACTGCCGGATCGCGCTCGTCGAAGTCGTGGGCAAGCAATTCCATGCCCGAGTCCCGGTCCAAGCCTAGCGTCAACTGCGTCAAATCGTTCGAGCCAATCGAGAAGCCGTCGAAATACGCCAGGAACTGCTCGGCCAGAATCGCGTTGGACGGCACTTCGCACATCATGATCAGTCGCAAGCCGTTGTCGCCGCGCTTGAGCCCGAATTGGGCGAGCAGCTCGACTACCCGCTTGGCCTGCCCCAGCGTACGCACGAATGGCACCATAATCTCGACGTTGGTCAGGCCCATCTCGTCACGCACGCGCTTGAGCGCACGGCACTCCATTTCGAACGCGGCCGCGAAATCGTCGGCGATGTAGCGTGACGCACCCCGGAAGCCGAGCATCGGGTTTTCTTCGTCCGGCTCGTAACGCGAACCGCCGATCAGCTTCTTGTACTCGTTCGACTTGAAGTCCGACAGCCGCACGATCACCGGCTTCGGATAGAACGCCGCGGCAATCGTCGCGACGCCCTCGGTCAGCTTGTCGACGTAGAACGCACGAGGCGACGCGTGACCACGCGCCACGCTCTCGACGGCTTTTTTCAAATCCTGGTCAACATTCGGATACTCGAGAATCGCCTTCGGATGCACGCCGATGTTGTTATTGATGATGAATTCGAGCCGCGCTAGCCCGACGCCGGCGTTCGGCAACTGCGCGAAATCAAACGCGAGTTGCGGATTGCCCACATTCATCATGATCTTGACCGGGATCTTCGGCAACTCGCCGCGCTGCACTTCGGTCACCTCGGTCTCAAGCAGGCCGTCGTAGATCTTACCCTCGTCGCCTTCCGCGCACGATACCGTCACCAGCGCACCGTCCTTCAGCACGTCAGTCGCGTCACCGCAGCCGACTACGGCCGGCACGCCAAGCTCGCGCGCGATGATCGCCGCGTGGCAGGTACGGCCGCCCCGGTTTGTGACAATCGCCGACGCGCGTTTCATCACCGGCTCCCAGTTCGGATCAGTCATGTCCGCCACCAGCACATCGCCCGGCTGCACGCGCTCCATCTCGGAAGGATCGTAAATCACACGCACCGGACCGGCGCCAATTTTCTGACCGATCGCCCGGCCGGTCGCAAGCACCTGCGACTGGCCCTTCAGCTTAAAGCGCTGTTCGATCTTGCCAGCCGCCTGACTCTTTACCGTCTCGGGGCGCGCCTGCAGGATGAACAACGTACCATCGCGGCCGTCCTTGCCCCACTCGATGTCCATCGGACGTTGGTAGTGATTCTCGATGATCACCGCGTACTTAGCAAGTTGGATCACATCCTCGTCGGTGATCGAATAGCGGTTGCGCTGCTCCGCCGGCACATCGACCGTCTTCACGCGGCCCGACTCGCCCGGCTGCGTGAACTCCATCTTGATCAGCTTGGAGCCAATCGAGCGGCGGATGATCGGATACCGCCCCTGCGCGAGCGTCGTCTTGAACACATAGAACTCGTCCGGGTTCACCGCGCCCTGCACCACGGTCTCGCCCAGTCCGTAGCTGGAGGTGATGAACACGGCGTCGCGAAAACCCGATTCGGTATCCAGCGTGAACATCACGCCAGCCGCGCCGACGTCCGAGCGCACCATCCGCTGCACGCCGGCGGACAACGCCACCTCGGCGTGCGTGAAGCCCTTGTGCACGCGATATGAAATCGCGCGGTCGTTATACAGCGAGGCGAACACATGCTTGATGCGATCCAGCACGTCGTCGATGCCCACGACGTTCAGATACGATTCCTGCTGGCCGGCAAACGACGCGTCTGGCAAGTCCTCGGCCGTGGCCGACGAGCGCACTGCAAACGACAGCTCCTGGGGCGAGGATGCCTGCAGCTTGTCGAACTGCTCGCGAATCTCCGCATCCAGGCGCGGTTGCAACGGCGCGTCGATGATCCACTGGCGGATGTCCTTGCCGGCCTCGGCCAGCGCCTTCACGTCATCGACATCGAGCGTCTCAAGGCGTTTAGCGATCCGCCCGGTTAAGTCATTGTGCGCGAGGAATTCGCGGAACGCGTGCGCGGTCGTCGCGAAACCGGTCGGCACGCGAACGCCTGCCGCAGCCAGTTGGCTGATCATCTCGCCCAGCGATGCATTTTTTCCGCCGACCGAGTCGACATCTGTCATTCGTAATGCTTCGAACGGTAGGACGTATGCTCCGTTATGTGCTGCGTTAGACATGAAAGCCCCTAAGTGGTAGAAAATTTCCGGCATGCGCGAGTGGGGCCCGTGCGCGCGGCTCCATTGGAAGCCGCAACGCACCTCGCACAACCTGTTTGACAAGCCATCGCGGGCGCCGCGAAGATCGCCTCGCCCCGTGTCGCGGGGGGCCATGGGCTCACCGTGCGACACCCCACCCATCCGCCGCTGACCTGCAAAGCTCGCTGACCTGCAAAGCCTTATGGGACAAAGCTTGCCGCCGGTTCACGGACATCGCCTGCAATTGCTTGTCAAACAAGTTGCCGCTATTCTACCGTGCTACTCTGCAAAAAATCCCAGAATCCCCGCTCAGGTCCTTTGACCGACGGAAATCCGAGTCTGCCCGCGCGGCGCTCTACTAAACAAGCATCATGCCTGCACCGACTGTATTCATCGTCTCCGATGGCACCGGCATCACTGCGGAAACATTCGCGCATTCGATCCTGTCCCAGTTCGACCAAAAATTCCGCCTCGTGCGCGTGCCATTCATCGACTCGTCGGAGAAGGCTTACGCCACGGTCCAGAAAATCAATGAAGCGGCCACGCTGGACGGGCGCCGCCCGGTCGTCTTTACGACGCTCGTCGATAGCCAATCAAACGAGATCGTCAAGCGCTCGAAAGCGCTGGTCATGGACATGTTCCAGACCTTTATCGAGCCGCTAGAGCAGGAATTGCAAACCCAATCGACCCACGCGATCGGCCGTGGCCACCAGGCCGCCGATACCGAGGAGTACAAGAACCGGATCGAGGCGATCAATTTCTCGCTCGCGCATGATGATGGCCAGAGCAACCGCAATTTGCAGGACGCAGACGTGATCCTGGTCGGCGTGTCGCGCAGCGGCAAGACGCCTACCAGCCTCTATCTGGCGATGCAGTACGGTGTGAAAGCGGCCAATTACCCGTTAATCCCGGAAGACTTCGAGCGCGGCAAACTACCGACGCCGCTGCGTGCCCATCGCAACAAGATCTTTGGGCTGTCGATCGATCCGCAGCGGCTCGCTGAGATCCGCAACGAACGCCGCCCAGGCAGCAAGTACGCTGCGCCAGAAAACTGCCGCTACGAGGTCAACGAGGCCGAGGCGCTGATGCGCCGCGAAGGCATCAAATGGCTGTCGTCGACGCACAAGTCAATCGAGGAGATCGCGACGACGATCTTGCAGGAAATCAAGCTCGAGCGGCAATCATACTGAGCGCGCGCCGCTACGCGACACGCCGTTGCCGACATTGCTCGAAAAAGCACACGGCGGCGGCAGCAGCGACGTTCAACGACTCCATGCCGCCGGGCTGCGGAATGGTCACGCGCCGGCTCACCGCGGCACGCCACTCGGCCGACACGCCGGCGCCCTCGTTGCCGAACACCCATGCAAGCGGCCCGCTCAGGTCGACATCGTACAGCGCCTGTGCGTCATGCGAATCGGTGACAAACACCGGCACTGCGAGCCGTGCCAACAAGTCGGCGGCCTCCACCTGCTCGTGCACGCGCAGCAGAAATTGCGCGCCCATGCCGGCACGCAATACCTTGGGCGACCACGCGTGCGCCGTGCCAGGCGAGCAGAACACGTCGCCGATCCCAGCCGCAGCGGCACTGCGCAGGATCGAGCCGACATTGCCGGCGTCCTGCACGCCGTCGAGCACCACGCAAGTGGCCTCGACGCGTTCGGGCAGTGGCCGTGGCCGCACGTCCACCACGAATGCAATGCCAATCCCATTGACGAGCGTCGACAACTGCGAGAACAGCGCATCGCTGAACCGCACGACCCGGGATGGATCGAGCCGCGCGACGATCTGCGCGGTCTGCACCTGCGCCAGTGCCGACTCGGTCAGCACGCAATGCGCCGGCTGGCCGACCGAATCGAGATAGGCTTCGGCCAAGTGCAGGCCCTCGAGCAGTGCCTGGCCACGCTTTCTCTGCTGTGCAGGGACTGTCAGCGCCTTGAGGTGCTTGAATAGCGGATTGTCCCGCGATGTGATGGTTTTCATCGGCTCAGCCGGCGGGCAGTGTTGCACGGCTCAGCATGGCGACGCGTCCACCCCGCTCACAGGTATCGCGTCCAGCCCGAAGCTCAAATAGGCTTTGCGCACCGGCGCAAACGAGCGCCGGTGGTGTACGCACGGCCCATGGATACGCAGCGCAGCCAAGTGCCGCGGCGTGCCATAGCCCACATGGGCGTCAAACCCATAATGCGGAAACTCATCATGCAACGCATGCATCATCCGGTCCCGCGTGACCTTCGCCAGAATCGACGCGGCGGAGATCGACGGCACCAGTGCATCGCCCCCAATCACCGCCTCGGATCGCACCGACAGCACCGGGCAGCGGTTACCATCGACCTTGACCAACGCAGGCGTGAGCGCAAGGCCCTGCACCGCGCGCTGCATCGCCAGCATCGTCGCGTGCAGGATATTGAGCGTATCGATTTCCTCGACGCTAGCCGACGCGACGCAATAGGCCAGCGAGCGCTCAACAATCCGATCGAACAGCTTTTCGCGCGTCGCCGGACTCAGCGCCTTGGAGTCATCGAGCCCACGAATGCGAGGTGCGGCGGGATCGAGAATCACCGCGGCGGCCACCACCGGACCCGCCAGCGGCCCGCGCCCCGCTTCATCGACGCCGCAAACGAGGTCAGCCGGATCGTCGAAGTCCAGCCCGCGCTGTACAACGGCAGGCGTGCCACCGCAGCCGGGCGTGCGCATACGGCGCCCGGTCATCGAAACCTCCTGCCCGACGGGCCCGAGTCGATGACATCGACCACCACTTCCGCGGCACGCTCGGCGGTGTTGCAGCGCAAACGTTCGTGCATCTCGGTGAACAGTTCGACTAACATGCGACGGTTCGCCTCATCGTTCAGTTGCAGCAGCGTCGCATCGGCAAGCGCCTGTGGCGTCGCGAAGTGCTGCAGGATCTCGGGCACGACGAACCGGCCGGCCAGGATGTTCGGCAAACCAACGTACGGCAAATAGCCTTGCCGCTGCATAATCTGCCCGGTCAACCATGGCACCTTGTAAGAGATCACCATTGGCTTTTTCAGCAACGCGGCTTCCAGCGTAACGGTGCCGCTCTTGACCAGCACCGCGTCGGCTGCCGTCATTGCCAACTGGGCATTGCCCTCGGTCAGCGTCAGCGGCAATGCCGGGTAGCGGTCCGCGAGCGGCTGCAGCAGTGCGCGGATGGCCGCGTTCGGCGCGGGCACAACAAAGCGCAACGATGGCTCGCGCTGGTGCATCAGGTCCATCGCCGCAAAGAACGTCGGGCCGATCAACTCAATTTCGGAACGGCGGCTGCCCGGCAGCACCGCGACAACGGGCCCCTCATCCGGCAAGCCACTTGCGCGCCGCGCGCTCAGGCTATCCGGCTGCATCGCAATCGCGTCAGCCAGCGGATGTCCGACATACGTAGACGCCACGCCGGCCTTGTCCAGGATCGCCGTTTCAAACGGAAACACGCACAGCATGTGGTCCACCGCCTTGACGATCTTCTTGATACGCCCGCCCCGCCACGCCCAGATCGATGGGCAAACGAAGTGGATCGTCGGGATACCCGCATGCCGCAGCGTCTCCTCGAGCGAGAAGTTGAAATCCGGCGCATCGACGCCGATGAACACGCTTGGCGGCTCAGCCAACAGCTGCCGTTTCAATTCACCGCGGATGCGCAGGATTTCCGGAATATGGCGCAGTGCCTCGACATACCCGCGCACCGACAACTTGTCCATCGGCCAGTGCGCGTCGAACCCGTGGGCGGCCATCCGCGCACCGCCAATGCCATAGTACTGCGTGCCAGCCGGAAGACGCGCGGCGAGCCCGTCGAGCAACGACGCCGCCAACAGGTCGCCGGATGGCTCACCCGCCACCATCGCGAGCTTGACAGGACTCGAATGTAACGTCATCGTCGATGCATCAGCGAATAATGCCGCGCTTGGCGGTCTCGATGAACCGCAGGAACGTTGTGACCGGCTCATCGCCATCACCGCCCTGCGCCGCCAACTCACGCAACTGCGCTTTCGCCTCGTCTAGCGATAAACCATTTTTATAGACGGCCCGGTACGCGGCCCGCAACGCGGAAATCGCATCGGCAGTGAAGCCGCGACGGCGCAGCCCCTCGATGTTGATGCCGTGCGGCTGGGCCTTTTCACCGGCCGCAATCACATACGGCGGCAAGTCCTGCACTAACGCCGACGCGCCACCGAGAAACGCGTGTTCGCCGATGCGCACGAATTGGTGTACACCGGACATGCCGCCAAGGATCGCCCAGTCGCCGACGTCGACGTGCCCGGCAATCTGCGCATTGCTCGAAAATACCGTATGGTTGCCGACCCGGCAGTCGTGAGCAATGTGCACGTACGCCATGATCCAGTTGTCGTCGCCGATATGGGTGACGCCGTTGTCTTGCGCAGTACCGGTGTGAATCGTCGTGAATTCGCGAATCGTGTTGCGATCGCCGATCTCGAGCCGCGTCGGCTCGCCGGCGTATTTCATGTCCTGCGGCGCACCGCCGAGCGCCGCAAAATGACCGATCTGGTTGTCCTCACCGATCGTCGTATGGCCTTCGATGACCGTGTGCGAACCAACCGTCGTGCGCGCGCCGATGCGTACGTGCGCACCAATAACCGCATACGGGCCAATCTGGACGGTGTCGTCCAGGCTCGCGCCCGCTTCGATAATCGCGGTGGGATGGATACGAGTCATACCTTCGCCCTTGCTTCGTTTTGCGTTGCGAAAACGTCCGCACTTAGGCGGCGGAATCCGTCTGCTTGACCGTGCACATCAAGTCAGCTTCGACCGCCAGCGACCCTTCGACCTCCGCGCGCCCCTTAAATTTCCAGATGCCACGCATGTAGCGCTCGAACGAAATATTCAGAATCAGCTGATCGCCTGGTTCAACGACACGCTTGAAACGCGCGTTATCGATGCCGACAAAGTAATACAGCGTCGTGTCCGGATCGTGTGGCTCCTCGGAAAACGTGAGCAACCCAGCGGTCTGCGCAAGCGCCTCCAGGATCAGCACGCCTGGCATCACCGGCCGCGTCGGGAAATGGCCGATGAAATACGGTTCGTTGATCGTCACGTTCTTCAGTGCCTTGATGCGCTTATGCGGTTCAAGCTCCAGCACGCGGTCAACGAGCAGAATCGGATAGCGATGCGGCAACAGCGTGAAAATCTTGTGGATGTCCAGGTTTATTGTTTCAGTGCTCATGGTGTTTCGGCGCGACTGGGTCGCGCATTGCGTGCAGTGTGTTACGGCCGCTCGCCGGCATCGCCGCGCGGCGTATGCCCCGCGTCAAGCGCGGCTTCGAGCGTCTTAATGCGCTCGCGCAGCTTATCAATGTTGCGCAGCAGCGCTGCGCTCCTGTTCCAGTCACCGTGGGGCACGGCGGGAAACGCGCTCGTATAGATGCCCGGCTTGAGTAGCGATTTGGAGACCCCGGACTTCGCGGTCACGATCACACGATCGGCGAGCGTAACGTGGCCGGCAACGCCGACTGCGCCACCGATCATGCAGTGCCGACCGATCGTCGTGCTGCCAGCGATACCCGCGCAACCGGCGATCACCGTGTAGGCGCCGATCCGGCAGTTGTGCCCGATCTGCACTAGGTTGTCGATTTTCACGCCCTGTTCGATGACCGTGTCAGCCATCGCGCCGCGATCAATTGTCGTGTTCGCACCGATCTCGACGTCCGAGCCAACCGTCACCGCGCCGACCTGCGGTATCTTCACCCATTCGCCGGTCTGCTCGTCCTCTTCGCCGACGAAGTCCGGCGCAAAGCCGAAGCCATCCGCGCCGATCACCGCACCTGAATGCACGACCACACGCTCGCCAAGCTGACAGCCATGGTACACGGTCACGTTCGGGTACAAGCGCGAATCGTCACCGATCACCGCGCCATGGCCGACGAAAGCATGCGCGTCGATGCGCACGCGCTCGCCGATTACCGCGCCCGCCTCGATCGTCACGTGGGGGCCGATCGTCGCGCTGGCCGCCACCTTCGCGGCGGGGTCCACCACCGCACCCGGATGAATGCCGGCCAGCGCAGTCGGCAGCGCCTGCGCTGCGAACTGTTGTGCAACGCGCGCAAAATACGCGTACGGGTTCGGCGTCACGACGAAGGCCGGCCCAGGCGCGGCGCCGGTCCCCTCGTGCTCGGCTTGCAGCTTGGTCAGATCCGGCTGGCTGATCAATACCGCCGCCGCACGCGTCGAGCTGGCCTGCGATAAATACTTCGGATTGGCGACAAAGGCAAGCTGGCCGGGGCCCGCGCTGTCCAGCGGCGCGAGACCCGCGATCGTGCAGCCCGCGTCACCCACGACTGTGCCGCCGTAGCGTTGCGTCAACTGGGCTAGCGTCATCAACATGCGCGGCGATACCCTGGTCAATTCGACGTGCCGTTGGCGAGCGCCTTCAGCACCTGATCTGTGATGTTGATGCGCGGGCTCACGTAGACCGCCTCCTGCACCACCAGATCATAGTGCTGCTGCTCGGCGATCTGCCGGATCACCTTGTTGGCCCGATCCAGCACGCCAGCCAGTTCCTCGTTGCGACGCTGGTTCAGGTCCTCGCGAAACTCGCGCTGCTTGCGTTGGAAGTCCGTATCGAGCTGCGCGAGGTCGCGCTGCCGCTGCTGCCGCTCGGACGTGGACATCGACGCACCATTCTTATCTAGGTTGTCGGACATCGCCTTGAGCTTTTGGGCCATCCCCTGCAGGTCGCGGTCGCGCTTGGAGAACTCCTGCTCGAGCTTGGACTGCGCGGACTTGGCCGGCGCCGACTCGCGCAGGATGCGGTCTGAGTCGACTGCCGCGATGCGTGCCTCTTGCGCATAGGCGGTCACTGCGGCGGCGCCCGCGGACATTGCGAGCACGCCCATTGCGATATAGCGGGAAAATTTTCTAGTCAGCAAAGTCACCTCTTAAGCCGATGAATGTTCGTCAGAATGCCGTACCGATCTGGAACTGGAATTTCTGGTATTGATCGCCGTTATGCTTGACCAGCGGGAAGCCCAGGCTCAGCTTCAACGGTCCAATCGGCGAGATCCACGCCAAGCCCAAGCCGTAGCCGTAGCGCAAGCCGTTCGCGCCGATACTGTTGCCTTCGGTCCCCCATACGTTACCGCCGTCGAGAAACGTGAACACGCGCAAAGTTCGATCGTAGCCCGTCCCGGGCAGTGGGAACGTCAACTCGATGTTGCCCACGATCATCTTCGAGCCCCCGATCGGATCGGTTGTCGCCTTGTCGCGCGGACCCAGCGAACTCGGCTCGTAGCCACGCACCGACCCGATACCGCCGGCAAAGTAGTTCTTGAAAATCGGATACGGCTTGCCGCCGAGCCCATTGCCATAGCCGCCTTGCAGGTTCAAGCCCAGCACGAAGCCGCGGGCGAACGAGTAATAGTATTGCGCCTGCAAATCGGCCTTGTAGTATTGCGCCTTGCCGATCGGCGTACCGTATTCAGCGTTCGCCTGCGTGTAGTAGCCGCGGCTGGGCACCAGCGCGCTGTCGCGCGCGTCGCGCGACCAACCGACGGTGACCGGCACGTTGTTCGACACGCGGCCGAACTGGTTCACGTAATCGATGTAGCTCTGCGGCGTTGCCGAGTCGATGTCCAGACGATTCTGCTCGACGCCGGCACCGAAATACACGGTGTCAGCTTCCGAGAATGGAATACCGAATTTTAGATCGCCGCCCGCGGTGATGATCCGGAAGCTCGAATTGGTCGAGTAATACAGCGGCTGGTACGTGCGATAGTAGACGTCGGTGATCCGCTTGATGCCGTCGATCGTGAAGTACGGATCAACCTGCGTGACGGCCAGCGTGCGGTACGTACGAGCGGTGTTCACGTTCACCGACAGGCTCGTGCCGGAGCCGAACACGTTGTCCTGCGACACGCCGGCCGACAGCACGACCTTGTCGGTCGACGAGAAGCCTGCGCCAAGTGTAATCGCGCCGGTTGGCTTTTCGGTCACCTTCACGTCGACATCAACCTGGTCGTTCGTGCCCTCCACCGGTGTTGTCGTCACGTCCACGTCAGTGAAGTAGCCTAGCCGGTTAACCCGATCCTTCGACAACGTGAGCCGGCGGCTGTCGAACCACGAACTCTCGAATTGCCGCATCTCGCGGCGGATCACCTCGTCGCGCGTCTTGTTGTTGCCCGTGATGTTCACTCGGCGCACGTAGACGCGCTGGCTCGGATCAACCTGCAGAATCAGGTTGACCGTATGGTGCGCCTGATCGATGTCCGGCTGCGCGTTCACACTGGCGAACGCGTAGCCATACTCACCCAGCTTATCGACGATCGCCTTGGTCGACGCCTGCAACTTCTCTGCGGAAAACCGGTCGCCCGGCTTCAACTGCACGAGCTTCGCGAGTTCGGCCTCCTTGTCGAGCACGTTGCCGGCGAGCTTGATGCTCGATATCTTGTACGGCTCGCCCTCATGCAGCGTGACCGTCAGGTACATATCTTTTTTGTCCGGCGAGATCGACACCTGCGTCGAGTCGATATTGAACTCGAGATAGCCGCGGTTCAAGTAGTACGAGCGGATATTCTCCAGGTCGCCTGTCAGCTTTTCCTTTGAATACAGGTCGGCCTTTGTGTACCACGAGAACCAGTTCGGCGTGGACAACTGCATCTCGTCGCGCAATGTGCTGGTCGAGAACGTCTTGTTGCCAATGAAATTGATCTGGCGAATTTTCGCACTTGGCCCCTCGACGACCGAGAACAGGATCGACACGCGATTGCGGTCGATCGGCGTGACCGTCGTCTTTACCTGCGCTGCGTAGTAGCCGCGCGTCAGGTATTGCCGCTTCAGTTCCTGCTCAGCCTTGTCGACCAGCGCCTTGTCGTAATAGCGCCCATTGGACAGGCCGACCGCGCGCAGCGCCTTGGTCAGATTGTCCTTGTCGAACTCGTGGATGCCGGCGAAGTCGATCGAGCCAATGGCCGGACGCTCCTGCACGTTAACGACTACGACGTCGTTTTGCGCCAGGATCTTGACGTCACTAAAGAAGCCGGTCGCATACAATGCACGGATGGCTTCCGATCCCTTGTCGTCGATAAACGTATCGCCTTGCTTGATCGGCAAGTAGGCAAACACGGTGCCCGGCTCCACCCGCTGCAGTCCTTCGAGGCGGATGTCCTTGACGACAAACGGCACCGTAGCATGCGCAACTATCCCGTGTGCCGCGAGCATCGCAGCCGCAACCGTCTTAGGAACAAAGCGGTGATGTTTGAACAACTTGCTTCCCCAATGTTTTTGCTGTTGCGATGCATGCCGCGCCACCCGCGCGCACATGGCATCGACTTAGAAATGAATCAGACGTGACAAGTCGTTGAACAGCGCGATCGCGGACAATGCAACGATGCACACGAGACCTGCCCTTTGTAAAATCAGTTGCCAGCGTTCCGAAACAGCCTTGCCCGTCGCGGCTTCAACCAGATAATATAACAGATGCCCCCCGTCCAATACCGGAATCGGCAACAGATTCAGCACGCCGAGACTGATACTCACCAGCGCCAGAAACGACGCAAACGACGCAACGCCCAGTTGCGCGCTCTTGCCCGCGTAGTCGGCGATCGTGACCGGCCCGGACAGGTTCTTCAGCGAAGCCTGGCCGCTGAGCATCCGCCAGAACATGCGTACTGAATAGGTCGAAATATCCCACGTGCGCCGCGCCCCTAGCTGCAGGCTTTCCGTTAAACCGTATTTCACGTCCACAGTCTGCACCTGCGTGGCCATCGCCGCACCGATGCGGCCGACCGCCTGGCCGCCGGCCACATCAAGCCGTTCGTCGGGCACTACCTCGATGTTGCGACGCGCGCCGTCGCGCTCGACCGTGATCGTTAAATGCTTGAGCGCATGCGCCTGGATCGTCGCAATGAACGCCTGTGCGCCCTGCACTGCCTTGCCGTCGAGCGCGACGACCACATCGCCCGCAGCCAGCCCCGCGCGCTGCGCCGCGCTGTCCGGCTCCACACTGGCCACCCGCAACTTGCCGCCCGGCTCGAAACCCAGGCGCTCGATGACATCCTCGTCCTGTTCCGCGCGCGTTGCCCGCGACAAATCGACTGGGTAATCGAGCGTATCGTTACCCATCTTGGCCAGCAGCACGATGTTGCGCTGGTCGAACTGCGCATCGAGCAGCTTCCAGCGCAAATCGCTCCAGGAGCGCACCGACTCGGTGGTCCCATCCGGCGCCCGCACTGCCACCACGGTCTCGCCGCCGACGAAGCCGGCGCGCTGCGCGACCGAATCGACGGCAGGTACCGCCAGCGTGGCCACCGGCTCCTCGACACCGCCCGCGTAGACGCCCGCCAGCAGCATGATCGCCAGCAGGAAATTGGCGAGCGGTCCGCCGGCGACGATGGCAAAGCGCCAGCCGACGGGCTTGCGGTTGAATGCGTGCGGTAGATCCTGCGCAGCGATGCGCGTATCGGTATCGCGCTCGTCGAGCATCTTCACGTAGCCGCCCAGTGGCAGCGCGCAGAGTGTCCACTCGGTGCCGGTGATCGGGCTGGTCCGGCGCAGCAGCGGCCGGCCAAAGCCGACGGAAAAGCGCAACACCTTGACGCCAGCGGCGCGTGCGATCAGATAATGGCCGAATTCATGCACGACGACCAGGATGCCGATCGCGACAATGAACGAAACCAGTTGAATCAACAAACTCATGCGACCCTCGCTGCAATATGCCGCACGTGACGGCCCGCCGAATGAACGCGCGTCTCAGCCAAGCTGGCTAGCCGCCGCACCGCCACGCACGCTAGACCGGTCACGCGTACGGTGACGGGTCAGCGCCTCTTGTGCCGCACGGCGCGCCTGCGTATCGACGTCGAGCACCGCATCCAGCGTCGTGGCAACATCAGCCTGGACTTGCTCGAGCACGTCACTGACGACTGCCGCGATCGCGGTAAATCCGATGTGTCGCGCAAGAAACGCTTCGACCGCGACTTCGTTCGCTGCGTTCAATACCGTGCTCGCCGAGCCGCCGTCGCGCAATGCCTGCAGCGCGAGCGCCAGACACGGAAAGCGCTCGTAGTCGGGCGGCTCGAAGGTCAACGTCGCCACCTGCGCCAGATCCAGCGGCTCGACGCCCGACACGATCCGCGTCGGAAACGCCAGTGCATGAGCGATCGGCGTGCGCATATCGGGATGGCCCAGTTGCGCGAGTGTCGAGCCATCCGCATACGACACCAGCGAATGGATCACACTTTGCGGATGGATCAACACATCGATCTGCTCGGGCCGCAGATCGAACAGCCAGCGCGCCTCGATCACCTCAAGGCCCTTGTTCATCATCGTGGCCGAATCGACCGAGATCTTGCGCCCCATGACCCAGTTCGGATGCTTGCACGCCTGCTCCGGCGTCACGTGAACCAGCGTAGCCGGTTCACGCAGCCGGAATGGACCGCCGGACGCGGTCAGCTGGATCCGGGTCACGGCGCCGCGCAAACCAGGCTCGCGCGGAAAGCACTGGAAAATGGCGTTGTGCTCACTGTCAACGGGCAGCAGCGCGGCGCCACTGGCATAGACCGCGTCCATGAACAATGCGCCGGACATCACCAGCGCCTCCTTGTTCGCGAGCAAGATCCGCTTGCCGGCACGCGCCGCTGCCAGCGTCGGCTCCAGCCCGGCCGCACCCACAATAGCGGCGACCACCGTATTGCAAGCGACGTCCGACGCGGCGGCGGCCAGTGCGTCGCGGCCGTAGTCAACGCGCGTCGCACAGCCCGCCTCGCGCAGCCGCGCCTGCAACTGCATGGCCGTTCGCGCATCGCCGACCACCGCGACGTGTGGCGCGAAGCGCACGCATTGCTCAGCGAGTTTTTCCCAGTTGCGGTGTGCGGTCAACGCGTGGATCGAGAATCGATCCGGATGCCGGGCGATCACGTCCAGCGTGCTATCGCCGATCGAGCCCGTCGAGCCCAGCAGGGTCACACAATGTTGCGTCATCAATGATTTCAGCTCAAAAGCAGCATTGCCAGCGGCAGCACGGGCAGCAGCGCGTCGATCCGGTCCAGCACGCCGCCATGGCCGGGCAGCAACTGGCTCGAATCCTTCACGCCGGCCTGGCGCTTCAACAGCGACTCGAACAGGTCGCCGACAACGCTGCAGGCGACCAGCATGCTCAGCGCGAGCGCCGCACCCACCATGCCGAGGCGCCCAACCAGCACGCCAGCCACGGTTGGCTCGCCTAGATGCGCGGCAAGCGCAAGCGCCGCGACCACGATGACCGATAGCCATCCGCCGATCGCTCCTTCCCATGTCTTACCCGGACTGATCGCCGGCGCCAGCTTGTGCCGGCCAAAGCGCCTGCCCACGAAATATGCGCCGATATCGGCAAGCCAGACGATCAGCAGCAGCGACAGTACGAATACGACGCCGGTCGAGCGCGCGACTACCAACGCATGCCAGCACGCGACGAACAGCACTAGGCCGGCCGCCAGCAGGAAACCGCGCCACGCGCCACTGGCCAGCGCTGGTTTGCGCAGCAGCGCGAACGGCGCAGCGGCAACCCAGAACACCGCGGCCGCCCGCGATACCGCGTCACCGCGCGGCGCACCCGCGAACACATAGGCGAGCAGCACCACGCCGGCCAGCGCCGCATAGGCGAACGGCCAGACGCCCGGCAGCTTCAATAGCCTGGCCCATTCCCATGCGGCAAACACCAGCACAAAGCCGATCAGTGCGCCGAAAACGCCCAACGGCGCAAACAGCGTAATGGGCAGTAAAACGGCCAGCAGGACGATCGCCGTAACGACACGGGTTCTTAGCATGAAAGCGAATCGACGTTTTGCGACTGCCGGCTGAGTTGCGCGCTGGTGCGCCCGAAGCGCCGTTCGCGCTCGCGGTACGAAGCGATCGCCTTACTCAATTCCGCGTCATTAAAGTCCGGCCAGAACACGTCAGTGAAATATAATTCGGTATAAGCTAGTTGCCACAGTAGAAAATTGCTGACGCGCTGCTCCCCGCCGGTGCGAATGAACAAGTCCGGCTCCGGCGCATACGCCATCGCCAAATGTTGCGCGAAGCTCGCCTCGTCCACATTCTGCATCGCACCCGCATCCACGCATTGCTGCGCAATCTTGCGCGTGGCCTGTAAGATGTCCCACCGGCCGCCATAATTGGCGGCGATGGTCAGCGTCAAACCGGTATTGGCTGCCGTCTTGGCTTGCGCGCGACGCACGAGTTCCTGAATCCGGGGCTCGAACATCGACAAGTCACCAACCACATGCAGCCGGATGCCATTCGTATGCAAGCGTGCGATTTCACGCTCGAGCGCGCTGATGAACAGGCGCATCAGAAACGATACCTCGTCGACCGGCCGCCGCCAGTTCTCGGAACTGAACGCAAACAGCGTCAGGAACTTGACGCCACGCGCCGCGCACGCCTCGACGATCGTGCGCACCGCATCGAGCCCCTTCGTATGACCCGCAACGCGCGGCAGCCGCCTGCGCTGCGCCCAGCGGCCATTGCCATCCATGATGATCGCGATGTGCCGCGGCACGTCCGTGACGCTCGGGGTGCACACAGTGGAACTGGTATAGGTCATTGTCTCGTCGTTGCGCCTTGGCCAGCGACGATGCAAAGCAAGCGGCGGCGCCCAAGGCACCGCCGTCGCGTCACACCGTCATGATTTCCGTTTCTTTGGTCTGAACCAACTTCTCGATCTCAGCGACGAACTTGTCGGTCAGCTTCTGAACTTCGTCTTGCGCCCGACGTTCATCATCCTCGGAGATGTCCTTGTCCTTCAGCAGCTTTTTCAACTGATCGTTCGCGTCGCGGCGCAGGTTACGCACTGCCACCTTCGCGCTTTCGCCTTCCGACTTCACGACCTTGGTCAGCTCGCGGCGACGCTCTTCGGTCAGCGCCGGCATCGGCACACGGATCAAGTCGCCTTGCGTCGCCGGGTTCAGACCAAGATCCGACTCGCGAATCGCCTTCTCGACGACCGCGACCATCTTCTTCTCCCACGGCTGCACGCCAATCGTACGGGCATCGACCAGTGTCAGGTTTGCGACCTGCGAGATCGGTACATTCGAGCCGTAGTAGTCGACCTGGATATGGTCAAGCAAGCCGGTATGGGCGCGCCCCGTGCGGATCTTCGCCAGATCGCTCTTAAACGCCTCTAACGAGCGCTGCATCTTCTGCTCCGCGCCCTTCTTGATGTCTGCGACAGTCATTCAAACCTCCGAAACGATGTGGTCGGATGCCGGCCGTGTGCGAATTGGCCACGCCGGGCATTCGCCCACCCTGCAAGTTTACACGTGCACCAGCGTGCCCTCGTCATCGCCTTGCACGATGCGCTTCAGGGCGCCGGGCTTATTGATCGAGAACACCCGGATCGGCAACTTCTGGTCGCGGCACAGCGCGAACGCCGTCGCATCCATCACCTGCAGATTGCGGCTGATCGCCTCATCGAAGCTGATCATCGCATAACGCGTGGCCGTCGGGTCCTTCTTCGGGTCGGCGGAGTAGACGCCATCAACCTTGGTGGCCTTGAGCACGACTTCCGCGCCGATCTCCGCGCCGCGCAGCGCGGCGGCGGTGTCCGTGGTGAAAAATGGATTGCCAGTGCCAGCCGCAAAAATGACGACGCGTCCTTCCTCCAGCTGCCGAATCGCACGCGGCCGAATATAGGGCTCGACCACTTGATCCATCCGCAACGCGGACTGCACGCGCGCCTCGATGCCTGCATGGCGCATCGCATCCTGCAACGCTAATGCATTCATCATCGTCGCGAGCATCCCCATGTAGTCCGCCGTCGCGCGGTCCATGCCTGCCGCGCCACCCGCTACGCCCCGAAAGATATTGCCGCCGCCGATCACGACGGCGAGCTGGGCACCCAGATTCACCACGTCGACGATATCCGCGACGATTCGCTCGATCGTCATGCGATTGATGCCAAACGCATCATCGCCCATCAGGGCTTCGCCGGAGAGTTTGAGCAGCAGGCGTTTGTAGACAGTTGACATGAAAGGTATCCGTTCGCGCCGAAAAGGACTTCAGAACTGTATGAGGGAAATGCGTTGCGGATCAAGCACTGCAAAAACGCATCGCGCCGTCCGACGCTCACCCGGACGCATGCGATGCGCCGGCACGGCAGCGGATCGTCTCGCCGGCCGAAGGACACCCGCGTGGGCGGGGCCTCGGCAACACGGCCTCGCTGCGAGCACGGCGCCACGCCTGGATGGGCGCGCTACCGTTGCCGCAACGGCTTACTGCTTCTGCGCGGCGGCGACCTGCGCGGCCACTTCGGCCGCGAAGTCATCCTGGCGCTTTTCGATGCCTTCGCCGACGACGAACAGCGCGAAGCGCTGCACCGTCGTATTCGCGGCCTTGAGCATCTGCTCGACGGTCTGCTTATCGTTCTTCACGAACGGCTGGTTCAACAGCGACACCTCCTTCAGGTACTTTTGCACGCTGCCTTCGACCATCTTCGCGACGATCTCGGCCGGCTTGCCCGACTCGGCCGCCTTCTGTTCAGCGATGCTGCGCTCTTTCGCGATCAGCTCGGCTGGCACGTCGGCCGACGACAGCGACACCGGCTTCATCGCGGCGATGTGCATCGCAACGTCCTTGCCGACCTGCTCATCGGCGCCGTCGTATTCGACCAGCACACCGATGCGCGTGCCGTGTAGGTACGACGCCAGTTTACGCGCGGTCTCAAAGCGCGAAAAGCGGCGGATCGTCATGTTTTCGCCGATTTTGCCGACCAGTGCAGTCCGCACCGCATCCACCGTCGAGCCGTCCAGCGACAGCGCGGACAGCGCAGCGACGTCGGCCGGATTCTGCGTGGCGACTAGTTCCGCGACCTTTCTTGAGAAAGCGATAAAATCTTCGTTCTTTGCGACGAAGTCCGTTTCGCAGTTCAACTCGACCAACGCGCCGGCGCCATTGCCAATGAACGACACGATCACGCCTTCCGCGGTCACGCGCGCCGCAGCCTTGCTCGCCTTATTGCCGAGCTTTACACGCAGCAACTCCTCGGCGCGGGCCATGTCGCCGTCGGCCTCGGTCAACGCCTTCTTGCATTCCATCATCGGCGCATCGGTCTTCGCGCGCAGTTCTGCAACCATACTTGCGGTAATTGCCGCCATTGTTCGCTCCTGTCAATCTGTCGGACTATTCCGGTTGTCTACACGCCGCGCGGACACCGCGCGCGGCCACGATCCGTTGTCCCACTACGCCGCTCGCGCAAGCCGCGCGCCGCGGCGGCACCTGGGCCGGGAACCGCGCCAGCTAAAAAAAAGGGGCTCAGTGAAGCCCCTTGTCTGGCTGGTCGCTGATGCAGGGTTAGGCCTGCTCGTTGACCTCGACGAACTCGTCGTCGCCACGGGTCGACTGCACAACATCGTTCAACGCATTCGCGCGACCTTCGAGAATCGCATCGGCGACCCCCTGCGCGTACAACACGACCGCCTTGCTCGCGTCGTCGTTACCCGGAATCACATAGTCAACGCCATCTGGCGAGTGGTTTGTGTCGACGACCGCAATAACCGGCACGCCGAGCTTTTTCGCCTCAGTAACGGCGATCTTGTGGTAGCCGACGTCGATCACGAAGATCGCGTCCGGAATGCCGCCCATGTCCTTCACGCCACCAATCGACTTTTGCAGCTTTGCCATTTCGCGCTCGAACATCAGCGCTTCCTTCTTGCTCATCTTCTCGACTTCGCCGGATTCGATCGCCGCTTCCATGTCCTTGAGCTTCTTGATCGACGTCTTCAGCGTCTTGAAGTTCGTCAACATCCCGCCGAGCCAGCGGTTGTTCACGTACGGCATGCCAGCGCGTGCCGCTTCCTCTGCGATCGTGTCACGCGACTGACGCTTCGTGCCAACGAACAGGATCGTGCCCCGATTCGCCGCCAACTGACGCACGTACTTCAGCGCGTCGTTGTACATCGGCAACGTCTTTTCGAGGTTGATGATGTGGATCTTGTTGCGGTGACCGAAGATGAACGGTGCCATCTTCGGGTTCCAGAAGCGGGTCTGGTGACCGAAGTGCACACCCGCTTCCAACATCTGACGCATCGTAACTGCCATGAAATTCTCCACGAAGGGTTGAGTCTGAAACTGGTTGCCGCATCCGCGCCTATATCGCGCGAACACCCTTGGACGCACCGGTTTGTGATTTAGCCGATTACAAGCCGACTAGCCCGATATTGTAGCACGCGTACATGGCGCCCCTCAAGCACACTGGTTGCACGAGCACGGTAATCAGCGCATTCGGATCATGTGCGCGCTTTGCCGTAGCCCGCTACGCATGCCGATGTTATTCCTCCAGGTATTCCAGCAATTCGGCGCGAGCGTCCTCGCTGAGCGGATTGCGTTCAACGAATGCCAGGATCTCGTTTTTTGCGTTTTCCCATTGCTGCGCGGGCAAGAACGGGATAAACCGATCGTCCATTTCCTCGAGTACAAGCAGCACATCCGTTTCATCACCGCCGTCAAGCAGACGCAGTCCCCGCTGCCATAACTGGCTTGACAGCGCTTCATTCAACTTCGTCGTGCTCTCGAGCAGCCCGAGTGCCACCCATATGCGATGCTCGGGTAACGCGCGTTGAATGGCCGGCTCGAGTAGCGATAACTCATGCGCTTGTTGTTCTGTCGGCAATACCGCGAGCGCGGACGGCAGGTAGTGTAGTGCCTCGCCCAATTGGTGATCGGGCAGCGATAGCGTCAAGTGCCGCAGATCGGCATAGTGCACGGCTCTGTGCTCGGCGGGCAACGCCCATATCATGTTAGCTAGCATGCCGATCACTGCACCTCGGTGTGACGCGGGTAGGCGTTGCACCCATTGCTGCAATATTCGGTAATACTCGATGGTTTTCGTCTGCGCATGCGCATCGCGGCGGAGGCCAGGCAGTAGTTTCGTCAATTCCACGAGCAGCTCGGCCTGGCCAGCTGCGTCCAACGCGGGAAGCCGGCCCAGAAAAGCTTGATATTCGTTTTCGTACCGCGCCCCACCAATTGACCCGCATCTAAGCAACGATGCCACAGCGGCCCAAGTGCTTCCTTGTTCACGGCTGCGTCGTTCGGCGTCTGCATACGCAAATTCATATAAAGGACGCTGCAGCCGGTCGGAAAAATTGAGTATGGACCGGATCATGTCTTTTTGTATTGGTAAGCCTTGCCGCGGCACACGGCCTGCGGCCTCGAAAAATCGTTGAAACGCACCTAGCTGCTGCTCTTCCGGCAGATCCGATAACCGCGGCCACAATGCGTCAAGCGGCTCGGCGCGCAACATCGGCTCGGCGTGAATACGCTCGATTTCAGCGAGCAGTTGTTGCATCGACGCCAGATCCATTTCACGGGCATAGTGTGCCCGCCGACAGCAAAGCCAACTCAGCCGCCTTTCTTGCAATCCGCGGTATGTCCGCCTGTCCACCGTCGCCAAGTTGCCAATATCGTTGAAAGGCAGGTGGGCGGCCAACTGCTGAATGATCTCGGGCGGCAGGTCGTGGTACGTCGTCGGACGGCTTGTCCGGTTCGTCGCCCAATGCATCGTCGGACGGCTTGCCGAGCCAGCCGCCGCACCGGTCGTCGAGCTTGGCTGCCCACCTGCGCTCGCAGGTACCGTCAGGCCAGGCGGATGAGGCGGTGCGGCTGTGGTAGGACGACCGGCTTGCCGACTTTCCGTGGCATATAAAGCGGTTTGAACGCTGTTAATCGTGGAGTTCGAATCGTAATCCATTGGCAAGCTCACTCGGTTATGCATTGAGGACGGGCATGGAAAGGACTACCCAGGCGCTTCAGACCCACGTCATAGCCATCGCCCAAACATCACGCATACGCTAGCACATCCCTTGGCCGATCTTAGCGCTGCAGCATTTCTCGACATCCTGCCCCACTTTGCCGATGACGACGCTGCGCCGTGCGTGCGAGCCCCTGTGGGCGCGCAGCGAAAATGCGATAATGTGGCGCAACTTCATGCCATTTACCCAGCGTGGTCCCCTATGACCGTCACGATTAAAACCGAACACGACATCGCAAAGATGCGCGTCGCCTGCCGCCTTGCGAGTGAGGTACTTGATTACATCACGCCTTTCATCCAGCCCGGCATCACCACCGGCGAGCTCGACCGGCTCTGCCACGAGTACATGCTCAATGAGCAGCACACCGTGCCCGCGCCGCTGAACTACCAGCCGCCCGGCTATCCGCCGTATCCGAAAGCAACCTGCATCTCCGTGAACGATGTGATTTGCCACGGTATCCCCGGCGACAAGTCATTAAAGAGCGGCGACACGTTGAACATCGACATCACGGTGATCAAGGACGGTTACTTTGGTGACACGAGCCGTATGTTCATCGTCGGCGAAGGATCGATCTTGGCCAAGCGGCTTGTGCAGGTCACGTATGAATGCATGTGGCTCGGCATTGAACAGGTGCAGCCCGGCGTGCATCTGGGCGACATCGGGCACGCAATTCAGCGTCACGCCGAAGCGCATGGCTACAGCGTCGTGCGCGAATATTGCGGCCATGGCATCGGCACTGCGTTCCACGAGGATCCGCAGATCCTGCACTACGGTCGCCCCGGCACAGGCGTGCAAATCCAGCCGGGCATGATCTTTACGGTCGAGCCGATGATTAATGCGGGGCGCCGCGACGTCCGCACGATGCCGGACAAGTGGACCGTCAAGACGCGCGATCGCAGTTTGTCCGCTCAATGGGAGCACACGGTGCTGGTTACGCAAACCGGCTACGAAGTGCTAACCGTATCGGCCGGCACGCCAGCCAAGCCGACGATTGCCGTCACCGCGTGAGTTTAGCGTACCGACCCACACCGGCTGCCACACCGATGTGCCGTCACACGCTGCCTGCCTCGCGTCATCATACGGCGTCGGCATGCCGGCCACGCGCAGCGTCACCCGCCGCGCCCGATTTGATGAAACAGGCCTGCCCATGAGTGCCTACGCTATGGTCACCGAGCCCCCCTCGTCGCTGAAAAACGAATTTAAGGCAGCCAAGGCCCAATTGCTTAAACGGTTTGCGCATGCCGGCAACGTCGACACGCTGATGCGCTCGCTCGCGCGGCGGGTCGACGGCGTGCTCGTCGAGGCGTGGCAGGCGTGTGCGATGCCGCCAGCATTGACGCTGCTTGCTGTGGGCGGCTACGGGCGCGACGAGCTTGCGCCGCATTCCGACATCGACATCCTGGTACTGCTCAACGACGAGCCCGACGCAAACCTGCGGGCCAGTATTGAGCGCTTTATTCGGCTGGCGTGGGACCTGGGGCTTGAACTAGGCAGTAGCGTGCGCACCGTCGAGCAGTGCATCGACGAGGCGCGTCAGGACGTCACCGTGCAAACGTCGCTGCTCGAAGCTCGCTGGATCGTTGGCAACATCACGCTGCAGCAGGCGTTCCTCGCACGCTTTTACGAAACGCTCGATCCGCGCGCATTCTTTACTGCAAAAATGCTCGAGATGCGCCAGCGGCACGCGAAATTCCAAGATTCGCCATACAGTCTCGAGCCGAACTGCAAGGAAAGTCCCGGGGGGCTGCGTGACTTGCAGTTGATCCTATGGATCACGCGCGCCGCCGGCTTCGGTCACAGCTGGCAGGCGCTCGAGGCGCGCGGGCTGATCACCGTGCGCGAAAGCCGCGAGCTGCGGCGCAACGAACAATTTCTGAAAACGTTGCGCGCCCGGCTACACGTGCTCGCCGGACGACGCCAGGACGTTCTCGCGTTTGACCTGCAGACCGCGCTGGCCGAGGCATTCGGCTACCGGTGCACGCGCGAGAAGCGCGCCAGCGAGCAATTGATGCGGCGCTACTACTGGGCCGCCAAGGCAGTCACGCAACTGGCCACGATCCTGATTCAGAACATCGAGGCACAACTGTTCCCGCGGACCAGCGGTGTCACACGCCAATTGTCCGAGCACTTCGTCGAGAAACAGGGCATGCTGGAAATCGTCGATGACGACGTGTTCCAGCGCGCACCCAACGCGATCCTAGAGGCATTCCTACTGTACGAGCAGGTGCGAGGGGTCAAAGGTCTGTCCGCCCGGACACTGCGCGCGCTGTACCACGCGCGGGAGGTCATGGACCGGAACTGGCGCCGCGACCCGCAAAACCGCCGCTTGTTCATGGAGATTCTGAAACAGCCGGAAGGTATCACGCACGCACTACGGCTGATGAACCAGACGAGCGTGCTCGGGCGCTACCTGCTCAATTTCCGCCGCATCGTCGGCCAAATGCAGCATGATCTGTATCACGTGTACACGGTCGACCAGCACATCCTGATGGTGCTGCGCAATATCCGGCGCTTCTCAATTGCAGAGCATGCGCACGAGTACCCGTTCTGTAGCCAGCTGTTCGCCAACTTCGAGCGACCGTGGGTGCTGTATATCGCCGCGCTATTTCACGACATCGCGAAAGGCCGCGGCGGCGATCATTCGAAGCTGGGCATGGCCGACGCCCAACGCTTTTGCCGCGAGCACAGCGTTGACCCGCAAGATACCGCGCTGGTCGTATGGCTCGTCGAACATCATCTGACGATGAGCCAGGTTGCCCAGAAGCAAGACACGTCCGACCCGGCCGTAATCGGCCGTTTCGCCGCCCTCGTGCGTAACGAGCGCCGGCTCACCGCACTGTACCTGCTGACCGTGGCGGACATCCGCGGCACCAGCCCAAAGGTCTGGAACGCGTGGAAAGGCAAACTGCTCGAAGACCTGTACCGGGTCACGCTAAACGTGCTAGGGGGCGCCCGGCCGGACCAGCACGCCGAGCTGCGCACGCGCAAAGACGAAGCGCTCGCGCTGCTGAGGCTGCAAACGGTGCCGGACGGCGTGCATCAAGCGCTGTGGGACCAACTCGACGTCGGCTACTTTCTGCGTCATGATGCGGCCGACATCGCATGGCAGACCCGCGTGCTTTACCGGCACGTCCACTGCGCTACCCCGATTGTGCGGGCGCGCCCATCGCCGATCGGCGACGGATTACAGGTGCTCGTCTACTTGCAGGACCGGCCCGACCTGTTCGCCGGCATTTGCGCGTATTTCGAACGCAGCGGCCTGTCCGTGCTCGATGCGCGGGTGAACACCACGCGGCATGGCTACGCGCTAGACAACTTCCTGGTGGTCAGCACTAACGAAGGCGTGCACTACCGCGACATCGTCAACCTCGTCGAGCAACAACTCGCCGCATGGCTCACCTCGCCCGACTTGTTGCCGAAGCCCGCCAAGGGCCGCCTGTCACGCCTGTCGCGTACCTTCCCGATCACGCCGCGCGTCGATCTTCGCGCCGACGAACGGGGGCAGTACTATTTGTTATCGATCTCCGCCAACGACCGGCTTGGGCTGCTGTATGGGATCGCGCGCGTGCTAGCCGACCATCGCGTCGGTGTGCGGGCCGCCCGGATCAACACGCTCGGCGAGCGAGTCGAGGACGTTTTCCTGCTTGATGGCAATGGCTTGGCTGACAGCCGCAAGCAGATCCAACTTGAAACCGAACTACTGCGCGCGATCGCAGTTTAAATCTTATGCGCGTAAAGCTTACCGCGAAACATCCTCGACCAGACTCGCCGTCGCGACAGCCGGTGCGACCCGGCGCGAAGCGCGACGCAACCCGGCGCAGCGCCGCGCAGGCACCGCGGGAAGGCCGCGACGCCGACCAGCGTGCGCCGGCTGGACGTCGCCCCACCCCCCACCCGGCCACGCCCGCCGGCGGTAACACCACTACAGCCAGCAAGCGCCATGGGAGCGTGCGCGCCGACACGCCAGGCAACGCCGTCGTGCCGCGCCGAACGGCGGCCGGGGCGCCTGCCCGCGCGGACTCGGGCGACCGATCTGACGCGCGCGACGCAAGGCGCGCGCCTCGCCTGCCGGGCGCTGCGTCGATGCCCACGCCAACCTCCACGTCATCATCGACCTCGCCCTCACCGGATCGACGACGCACGTCAGCGCGCCGTCTCGCCACCGCACCGACGCAAGCGCGTCGCACCAAGCGGCAAGACGAGGTAGCCGCCGGTGAGCCGTTCCAAGGCACGGATCGCGGCGGTCGCGAGCGCGGCGCGAGTGCCGGCAAGCGTACGCAGGCACAAGCGCCGGCACGTCGCGACAAGCCCGACCATGCCGGTCGCAAGCCGCGCCAATCGCCGGCACAGGCCCTGGCCGAGCGCATCGGTGCGCGAAGCACTGCCGAGCGGAGTCCGGCACGCAGTCCCCGCGAGCGTGGCGGCGGCACACAACAGGTCAAGCGCGCGCCAATGGACTGGACGCGTGCGTCGCGTCCGCGCGCTGATGCGGGCCTGCCGCGCCACGACATCCACCGCGGGATCGAGGCCGATGTGCCCGGCCAGATGCGGTTGTCGAAGCGAATGTCCGAACTCGGCCTGTGCTCGCGCCGCGAAGCCGACGAATGGATTGAGAAGGGCTGGGTCCGCGTCGACGGGCAGATTGTCGACACGCTCGGCGCGAAGGTCACCGCCGCGCAGCACATCGACGTGCTACCCAACGCACGCGCAGCCCAAGCACGGCAAGTGACGATCGTGCTGAACAAGCCGGTCGGATACGTCTCCGGCCAGCCGGAAGGCGACTATCCTCCCGCCGTCGCGCTCATCACGCCGGCCAATCGCTGGAGCGACGATCCCGCGCCTACGCGCTTTTCCGCTACCCATCTGCGCTCACTAGCGCCTGCTGGCCGGCTCGACATCGATTCGACCGGCTTACTCGTGCTCACGCAGGACGGCCGTATCGCCAAGCAGTTGATTGGCGAACAGTCCGAGGTGGAAAAGGAATACTTGGTGCGCGTGCGCTACGGCACGCACACGCAGCAGGTGGAACGCTATTTCCCCATCGATAAGCTAGCGCAACTGCGCGAAGGATTGTCGCTGGACGGCGTGCGGCTCAAGCCGGCGCAGGTCGATTGGCAAAACGGCGAGCAGTTACGCTTTGTGCTGCGCGAGGGCCGCAAACGCCAGATCCGCCGCATGTGCGAATTAGTCGGCCTGGAGGTCGTCGGCCTGAAACGCGTCAGAATAGGCCAACTCGTGCTTGGCGCGCTGCCGTCCGGTAAATGGCGCTATTTGCGCGCGGACGAACACTTCTGAGGCAGCCGGTACCCGCCGGCGACGCGGGCCTGTGTCAATCGTCGGACAAAGGATCCAGGTCCGGGAACAGCACTTTGGTGAAACCGAAGTTCGAAAAATCGGTAATGCGCATCGGATACAGCCTGCCGATCAAATGATCGCACTCATGCTGCACTACCCGCGCATGAAACCCCTCGGCGATACGGTCGATCGGCTGGCCGTACTGGTCATGACCTTCATAGCGGATCATCGACAGGCGGCTGACAATGCCCCGCAGTCCCGGCACCGACAGGCAGCCCTCCCATCCTTCTTCCATGTCCAGCGAAACGGGGGTGATCATCGGGTTGATCAGCACGGTCTCCGGTACGGCCGGCGCATCCGGATAGCGCGCGTTCTGCCCGAAGCCAAAGATCACGACTTGCAGATCCACGCCGATCTGCGGCGCGGCCAATCCCGCGCCGTTGGCTGCGCGCATCGTCTCGAACATATCTTGGATCAGTTGATGCAATTCCGGCGTATTGAACCTGTCCACCGGTTTCGCCATGCGCAACAGACGCGGGTCGCCCATTTTGAGAATTTCGTGAATCATTGCTGTTCACCCTCTAAAAGCCTACGCATCCCTTCTTCGTCAACAATCGGAATGCCCAACTCCTCGGCCTTCGTCAGCTTGCTGCCCGCGTCGGCTCCGGCCACCACGTAATTCGTCTTCTTCGACACCGATCCCGCGACCTTCGCGCCAGCGGCCTCCAGCCTCTCCTTCGCTGCCTCGCGAGATAGGGTCGGCAACGTGCCGGTCAGCACCACCGTCATGCCGGCAAGCGGCCCGGCCGGTTTCCGGGGCGCCGGCGGCCCTTCGGGCCACTGCACGCCGGCTGCACGCAGTTGCTCGATCACCATCCGGTTATGCGGCTCCGAGAAGAAATGGCGGATCGCCTCCGCGACCACGGGGCCAACGTCGTTGACCTCGAGCAGCGCCTCCTCGCTGGCGTCCATCAACGCATTGAGCGAGCCGAAATGCCGGGCCAGGTCCCTTGCGGTCGCCTCGCCTACGTGTCGAATGCCCAGCGCATAGATGAACCGCGGCAACGTCGTATGGCGCGCGCGCTCCAACGAGTCGATCAGGTTCTGCGCAGACTTGTCCGCGAAACGGTCCAGTTGCGCCACCGTCGCAAAGCCGAGGCTGAACAGGTCGGCGGGCGTACGAATCAGGCTCTGCTCGACTAATTGATCGATGATCTTCTCGCCGAGCCCATCGATGTCGAGTGCGCGCCGCTGCGCGAAATGCCACAACGCCTGCTTGCGCTGCGCGGCGCAGACCAATCCGCCCGTGCATCGCGCGATCGCCTCGTCCGGCAGCCGTTCGATCGCGGAGCCACAGACCGGACAGTGGGTCGGCATCGTGAAAGGCCGCGCATCGACCGGCCGGCGCTCCTTGATAGCACCGACCACTTCCGGAATCACGTCGCCGGCGCGGCGCACGATAACGGTGTCCCCGATCAGGATATCTTTGCGACGTACCTCGTCCTCATTGTGCAGCGTTGCATTGGTCACCGTGGCGCCACCGACGAAGATCGGCTCGAGCCGCGCAACGGGCGTGATCGCGCCGGTACGGCCGACCTGCACCTCGATCGCCAGCAGCCGGGTCAGCGCTTCCTCGGCCGGAAACTTGTGCGCCAGCGCAAAGCGCGGCGCACGAGACACGAAACCGAGCCGGTCCTGCTCGTCACGCCGGTTGACTTTGTAGACGACGCCGTCGATGTCATATGGCAGCGACGCGCGGCGCGCGCCCACGCCGCGGAAGAACACGAGCAGGCCTGCTGCACCGCGGACCACCGCCCGTTCCTTGTTCACCGGCAAGCCCATGTTGACGTACCAGTCGAGCAGCGCCGAATGCGTGTCCGGCATCGGCACGCCGTCGAGTACGCCGATGCCGTACGCGAAAAACGACAATGGACGCTTCGCGGTGATTCTCGAATCAAGCTGCCGAAGACTGCCGGCTGCCGCGTTGCGTGGGTTCGCGAATTCACGCTGGCCCGCCTCGCGCTGCCGCGCGTTGAGTCGCTCAAAATCGCGCTTGAACATCAGCACTTCGCCGCGCACATCGATGACTTTCGGCACCGCGTTGCCGTTGAGTGTCAATGGCAGTGACCGAATGGTGCGCACGTTCGCGGTCACATCCTCGCCAGTCGTGCCGTCGCCACGCGTGGAAGCCTGCACGAAGCGGCCGTTCTCATACCGCAGCGAGATTGCCAGGCCATCGAACTTTAGCTCGCATGCGTATTCGACGTCACCGTGCTGCAGCACATCACTGACGCGCTTGTCGAACGCGTCGACGTCGCTGTCCTCGAACCCATTGTTCAGCGACAGCATCGGCACGTCGTGAACGATGGGCGCAAAGCCTTCGGCGACCGCACCACCGACACGTTGCGTGGGCGAGTCGGGCGTGATCAGATCTGGATGGTCCGCCTCGATCTGCTCGAGTTCCTTGAACAGCTTGTCATACTCGGCATCCGGGATCTCCGGTCGATCGAGCACGTAATACGCGTGATTGGCGCGATCAAGCTCCGTGCGCAGCCAGGCGGCACGCTCGGCCGGGCGGTCTGCGGATGGCGGAAACATCATGCGTGACATGCAAATCGGTTGTTCATGGTGAAATTATCGCAGGAAGCCGCATGCGGCGGCATCCGCCGGAAGCGCTATGACAGGACGGACAGCACAAAAAAACCCGGCGCCATGCACCGGGCTCGCGCAGGTGCCGCACCGAGCACCCCATCATCGACTGGCGGCCGCCAACGGCCAACGGCCGCCGGCGCGCCGGGTCGGTCAATTGCTAAACAGCCGTCGGGTCGCCGGCGAGCCGGCGGGAATACCCGCCTGCTCCAGCTTCGCGTACAGCGTCATCAGTTGCGTATCGATCGCCGCCAGTGCCGTCTCGGGCAGTGGCCGGCGCTGGTCGTCGACGACCCGAGCGCCGATGCGCTGCGCGAGCGATTTCGCGTAGTCGCACATCAGCCGGAACGGCAAGATGTCTTCGTCGGCCACCGGCACGTCTAACAGCAGCGTGATCATCGTGCCGCCCTTGTATGTCAGGTCGTCACGCAAGAAATTGGTGTCGCCGAACTGCAACATGAACACCGGATTTTGCTTGGCGTCGAGCTTGACGAACCGCGTGCCGTCGCGCGACAGCAACAATCCGTCCTGCGATGCGACGGCCTGCACATAATTGGCCGACCACGGCGCGCCGTCAGACAACACGTTGACCGACAATTGGGCATCGCATTGCGCGGCGAACCCGTCCAGTTCGCGCGCCATCGACACCGTTTCCATCATGTCCGGAAACTCGGGCGCGCCATCCAGCGCATCGGCGAAAGCCTGCACGCCGGACACGAACTCCGAAAATTCCAACTCGTTCAGCGGCCCATTGCGGTTGGCCAGTTGCACCGCTGCACGCAACTCGTGGTACCGCCCGCCCGCCTGCAGCCACTCCCAGTGCTCGCCGCCTTCGGCCTTGCCCTCGATGAACACCGGCTTGCCACCAGCACGCCGCAACCGTTGCGCGAGCGGCAGCACCTTCTCAGCGGCGACCGGCGCTGCGATGCGGATCGGCACGACGCAGTCGATACGCCGATCCACGAGCGCCGGTGGTGCGGCGTTGATCGTCGTCGCAGCCGGCATGATCGGCTCCTGCTGCCCATCATGCGCGGGGCACGGCTCGGCCTGCGCGACGCCGACCCCATCGCCGGCGCCTTCCGCCTGCAAATCGACCGGCGTATCGGGCGCCGCCGACGGTCCGAAACTCGGTTCGCGGCGTGCCCCGGCCTGGTTCGCGCCAAAACCGGACTCATGGCGTGAACCCGGGGCCACGGGCTCGATGAACGGCCGTTCCTCGTTCGCATCGGGTGCGCGCGCCAGCTCCGCCGCCGCATCGGCCGGCATCGGCCGGGGCATTCTGCGCCGTACCTTGGCTGCCTGCCACGCGTTGTACGCGACCACGCCGGTCACCACCACTGCGCCCGCACCTATCAATCCGAGCGTCAATTCATCCATGCAGACTCCATCAGCAATGCTTGTTCGTGTTGCTGTCCATTACCCGGCGTTCTGCGCGAAACCCGCGGCCGTTTCCATATCGACCGCGACGATTCGCGACACGCCTTGTTCCTGCATCGTCACGCCGATCAACTGCTGGGCCATTTCCATTGCGATCTTATTGTGCGAGATGAACAGGAACTGCGTCTTGTCCGACATCGCCCGTACCAGGTTCGCGAAGCGTTCGGTATTGGCGTCGTCCAGCGGCGCATCGACCTCATCCAGCAAGCAAAATGGCGCCGGATTGAGCTGGAACATCGCAAACACCAACGCCGTCGCGGTCAGCGCCTTCTCGCCGCCGGACAGCAGGTGGATAGTCGAATTCTTTTTGCCCGGCGGCTGCGCCATCACCTGTACGCCGGCATCGAGGATCTCCGCGCCCGTCATGATTAGTTTGGCCTGTCCACCGCCGAACAACCGTGGGAACAGTTCGCCGAAATGCCGGTTGACTTCATCGAAGGTGCCTTGCAACAGCGCCCGCGTCTCCTCGTCGATCTTGCGGATAGCGTCCTCGAGCGTCTCGATCGCGTGCTGCAGGTCGGCCGACTGCGCATCCAGGAACTGCTTGCGTTCGCGGGCCGCGCTCAATTCGTCCAACGCCGCCATGTTCACCGGGCCCAGCGCGGTGATGGCGTTATTGATTCGCGTCACCTCACCCTGCAGGTACGATGGCTTCATGTCCGCGCCGAGCTTGGCTTGCAGCGCCGTCTCATCGACGCCGGCTGCCTCCAGTTGCTCGACGAACTGCTCGCGATTGAGCCGTGCCGCCTGCTCCTTGAGCTGCAACTCGGTAATCTTGTCACGCAGCGGCTGCAGCGAGCGCTCCGCGGCCAGGCGCTGCTCGTCGGCCTGCCGCAATTGGCCGGTCAGCGCATCGAGTTCGGCACGCGCGGCCTGCAGCGCGTTCTCACGCTCGCTACGCCATGCCAGCGCTTGCTGCAGCCCGGTATGGGCCGTTTGCTCGTTGATCGTTTCCAGTTCCGCGCGCGCCTCTTGCAGCGCGCCGGCGACGCGCGCGTCCTGCTCCAGCGCGACCTGGATACTGCGCGTGAGCGCCTCGATGCGGGCCGCGACATCGCGCTGCGCATAGACCGCATCTTGAGCCGCGCGCTCCAGTTCCCGCGCCTTCTGGCGTGCGTCGGCCAGGGTTTCGTCGAGCGCCTCGAACGCCAGCTGCTCTTCTTCGAAGCGTGCCTGCAGTTCAGCCAGCTCGGTGTCGAAACGCTCGAAATTGCTCTCGGACTCGCTGCGCAGGGCCCGCTGCTCGTCGATCTGCGCGGCGATCTCATCGAGTTCCTCGCCGATCTGCACGCTGCGTTGCGTGTAACGCTCGTGCGCCTGGGTCAGCTTGAGCACGTCCAGTTGCAATGCATGGACCCGCTGCGTCGCGCGTTCGACCTGTGCCCGCGCGTCGGCCAACGCCTGCGTCGCCTGCGTATGCGCGGCCTCGGCGCGCACCGCGGCGCCGCGCGCTTCATCCGCCAATAGCGCCTGGGCGCGGACCTCGCGCCCGAGATTGTCGATTTCCTGTTGCCGTGCAAGCATGCCGGCCTGCTCGGAATCGGCTGCATACAGTTGCACGCCGACGCGGGTGACCAGATGGCCGGCCTGGACAACAAAGCATCCGCCATCTGGCAGCTGGGCACGCGCGGCCAGTGCCTGGCCGAGATCGTCGGCTACGAACGCATTGGCGAGCCAGTCGCCGAGCACCGCGCGCAGTCCCGGGTCATCGATGCGCAGTAGCGCCAGCAACGGCCGCAGTCCAGCCGGCGTCTGCAGCGGCTTGCCGGCCGGCGGGGGCGCATAGAACGCGAGTTTGGCCGGCGGCGCGTCGGTGGCAAACGCGTTGACCCAATCCAGATTCGAGACCTCGAGCGCGGCCAGTCGCTCGCGCAAGACCGATTCCAGCGCCATTTCCCAGCCGGGCTCAATGTGCAGCTTCTTCCACAGGCGCGGCAGCGCAGCCAGTTCGTGCTTGTCCAGCCACGGCTGAAGCTTGCCCTGCGTCTGCACATTTTGCTGCAACTGCTTGAGCGCGGCCAAGCGCGCATCAAGCTGGTGGATCCGTGCGTTTTCCTGTTGCACGCGCTCCTGCGCGGCGCGGCGCGCCTCGTCTAGCTGCGGCGCCTGCTGTTGCGCGTCGGCGAGCCGTTGCTGCGCATCGTCCAGCATCTGCTCATGCTCAGCCAACTGCATGCGCAGTTCTTCAAGTTGCGCCTCGTCCGGCGCATCCAGCCCCTGCCGCTCACTCCTCAGGCGCTCCAGCCGCACCTGCAACTGCTGCAACTGCTGGTCAGCGTTGCGCTGATGCGCCGCCTCCAGCTTCAACGCTTGTTCCGTTTGCGCGATCGCGCTCCGCTCGTCATTGAGCTTGGCCTGCGCATCGCGCCACCGCGCTTCCAACGCCGGCAGCGCATCGTTTTGCGCAGCCGCGTCGTCCTGCGTGCGCGCCGCCCGCTCCTCGGCCTCGGCCAGCAACGCGTGCGCGTCGGCCAGTTCGTCGCGTGCCTGCTCGGCCTGCCTCTGCCACTGATCCCGCTGCGCGGTGAGCGCCGCAATCTGGTTCTGCGCACGATTGCGCGACTCGACGATGAATTTGATCTCCGCTTCCAGCCGGCTGACCTCGGCATTGGCCTCGTACAGCGTCCCTTGCGCGCCCTGCATCGCATCGCTGGCCGCGTAGTGCGCGACGCGCATCGTCTCCAGTTGCGCCTCGACTTCGCGCAGCCTCGCCATCTGCGCCTCAAGCTCGACCTGCGCGGCACCGATCGCCCGCTGTTGGCGCTCCTGCTCGGCCTGCGCCTCGTTCTTGCGCAGCAGCCACAGCAGGCGCTGCTTTTCCTCGCCCTCGGCCTGCAACGCCTTGAACTGCTGCGCGATCATGGCCTGCCCCTCGAGCTTGTCCAGGTTCGTGCCAAGTTCGCGCACGATATCCTCGACGCGAGTCAGGTTGTCGCGCGTGTCATTCAGGCGGTTCGCCGTCTCCCGGCGCCGCTCCTTATACTTGGACACACCGGCCGCCTCCTCCAGGAAGACGCGCAACTCCTCGGGCTTGGCCTCGATGATCCGCGCGATCATCCCTTGGCCAATGATCGCGTACGCGCGCGGGCCCAGGCCTGTGCCCAGAAAGATGTCCTGGATGTCGCGCCGACGCGCCGGCAGGTTGTTGATATAGTAGCTGGACGTGCCGTCACGCGTGAGCACGCGCTTGACCGCGATTTCTGCGTATTGGCTCCATTGGCCCGCCGCCCGCCCGTCGCCATTGTCGAACACCAACTCGACGCTGGCGCGACTGGCCGGCTTGCGCGCGGTCGAGCCGTTGAAGATCACGTCCTGCATCGATTCGCCGCGCAACTCGGACGCGCGTGATTCGCCGAGCACCCAGCGCACCGCGTCGATGATGTTCGACTTGCCACAGCCATTGGGGCCGACGACGCCAACGAGCTGGCCCGGCACCTGGAAATGAGTCAGATCGACGAAGGACTTGAAGCCAGCGAGCTTGATCGAGGTCAGACGCACGGCGATATTCGCTGTTTTAAAGAGATTGCATGGAGTCCGCGCGGCACCCATGCGGCGCCCGGACGTTCGGGCCCAATCATACCATTGCCGATTGGCGGCCCAAACCGGCTCGGGCCGTTCGTCACGCAGCGTGTCGTGCCGGCGGCACGCCCGCGCAGGCACGCTATAATTATAGCTTTGCGAATCAACCCGCTTTCAATGCGGCGGCCGCGTGCATCGACGCGGCGGCGCCTGTCCTCGCTGCCGATATGGCAGCCCGACGCCGTGCCCGACGCCGCCACAAAGGCCTGCTAGTGAATCCGCGTCTTAACCTGTTGCAACCGTATCCATTTGAAAAGCTGCGCGCGCTATTCGACGGCGTGCCCCCTTCGCCAGCCCATGCGCCGATCAGTTTTGGTATCGGTGAGCCGAAGCATCCGACGCCGGCGCTGGTTCACGAGGCCGTCCGCGCGTCGCTCGAGGGATTGGCGTCGTACCCTGCGACCGCCGGCACGCCGCCGTTGCGGCACGCGATCGCAGCGTGGCTGCAACGCCGCTATGGATTGCCGGCGGTGGACCCGGCCACCGACGTGCTGCCAGTGGTCGGCTCACGCGAGGCGCTGTTCGCGTTCGCCCAAACGGTCATCGATCCCAGTCGCACAAGCGATGCGAGTCAGCCGCCGGTCGTGCTGTGCCCGAATCCGTTTTATCAAATCTACGAAGGGGCGGCGCTGCTCGCCGGTGCGCAGCCGTACTATGTAAACAGCGATCCGGCCCGCCACTACGCATGCGATTACGGCACGGTGCCGCATGATGTCTGGGCACGCACGCAGCTGCTGTACGTGTGCTCCCCGGGCAATCCGACCGGGGCCGTGTTGGGCCTGGACGATTGGCGGGAGATTTTCGCCCTATCCGAGCGCTTCGGTTTCACTATCGCGTCCGACGAGTGCTACTCTGAGATCTACTTCGACGAGCGCAACCCGCCGCTTGGTGCACTGCAGGCCGCCCACGCACTGGGTCGTGGCTTCGAGCGCATCGTGATGTTCTCCAGCCTGTCCAAGCGCTCGAACGTGCCGGGAATGCGCTCCGGATTCGTGGCAGGCGACGCATCGATCCTGAAACGCTTCCTATTGTTCCGCACTTATCACGGTTCGGCGTTGAGCCCCGTCTACCAGGCCGCGAGCATCGCCGCGTGGGGCGACGAGCAGCACGTGCGCGACAACCGCCGGGAGTACGTTGAGAAATTCGGCATCGTCACCCCGATGCTGGCCGACGTGCTGGATGTCACGATGCCCGACGCGGGGTTCTACCTGTGGGCGCAGGTGTCGCGCACCGGCTTGGACGATTGCGCATTCGCGCGGCGCTTGTACGCCGACTATAATGTCACCGTCCTACCGGGCTCCTATCTCGCGCGTACCGCGCACGGCGCCAACCCGGGACGCAACTACGTGCGCATCGCGCTGGTCGCAGACACCGCCGAATGCGTCGAAGGCGCGCGACGCATCGTCCAATTCTGTCACAGCCTGTAGCGCACCGACGCCTGCCGCGCGGCGCGCACGCATTGCATCGATATCAACCACACTCGAGTCATCAAGCCATGTCGCAACCCTTGCAGCAGATCATCGACACCGCGTGGGAAAACCGCGCCGAGCTGTCACCGAAGTCCGCCCCCGCCGACATCCGCGAGGCTGTCGCACACGTGATCGGCGAGCTGGACCGCGGCACGCTTCGCGTGGCCGAAAAGAAGGACGGCGACTGGGTCGTCAACCAATGGCTGAAAAAGGCAGTACTGCTGTCGTTCCGGCTTGAGGACAACGTGCCGATGGCTGCCGGCGGCTACTCGCAGTTCTACGACAAGGTGCCGTCCAAGTTCGCGAACTACACGCCAGAGGACTTCGCCGCCGGCGGCTTTCGTGTCGTGCCGCCGGCGATCGCGCGCCGCGGCTCGTATATCGCGAAGAACGTCGTGCTGATGCCGTCGTACACCAACATCGGCGCATACGTCGACGAAGGCACGATGGTCGATACGTGGGCCACCGTTGGCTCATGCGCGCAGATTGGCAAAAACGTTCACCTGTCCGGAGGGGTCGGCATCGGCGGCGTGCTCGAGCCGCTGCAGGCCAATCCGGTGATCATCGAAGACAACTGCTTTATCGGCGCGCGCTCTGAAGTCGTCGAAGGTGTGATCGTCGGGGAGAACTCGGTGATCTCGATGGGCGTCTATCTCGGCCAGAGCACGAAGATCTATGATCGCGAGACCGGCGAAGTCATGTACGGCCGCGTGCCGCCGGGTTCCGTCGTCGTGGCCGGCAACCTGCCGTCGGCCGACGGCAAATACAGCCTGTACTGCGCGGTGATCGTCAAGAAAGTCGATGCCAAGACCCGTTCGAAGGTCGGCATCAACGAACTGCTGCGGGGCGACTGAATGGCCACCAGCAAGTCGCGCGGCAACGCGCTGACCATCTACGGGATCCCGAACTGCGACACCGTGAAAAAGGCGCGCGACTGGCTTGACGCGCACGGTGTCGCGTACGCATTCCACGACGTCAAGAAGGCCGGCGTCAACGCCGCATTGCTGCGCGACTGGCTCGCCCAGGTGCCGCTGGACACGCTCGTGAACCGGCGCGGCACCACGTGGCGCGCGCTCAGCGACGAGCAAAAGGCGGCAGCCGGCACAACCGACGGCGCCATCGCATTAATGATCGACAAGCCGTCGGTGATCAAGCGTCCCGTGCTCGTGGCCGACGACGGCATCAAGGCGGTCGGCTTCTCAGCCGACCAGTATCAAACGCTGTTCTGACCTTTTCTGCCCATGAGCCGCACGCTTGCCCTGACCGAGGCCCTAATCGGCCGAGCGTCCGTCACGCCCGAGGACGCCGGCTGCCAGGCATTGATGGCTGAGCGCCTCGTGGCGCTCGGCTTCACCTGCGAAACCATTGCCGAGGGCGGTGTCACCAACCTGTGGGCGCTCAAGCGCGGCGCTGACGGCCCGGCGGGCAAGCTGCTGGCGTTCGCCGGCCACACCGACGTGGTGCCGACCGGGCCGCTCGAGCAATGGCGCAGCGATCCATTCGTCCCGGTGCGACGCGACGGCCGACTATACGGACGCGGCGCGGCTGACATGAAGGCGTCGCTGGCCGCCTTTGTCGTCGCAGCCGAGGAATTCGTCGCCGCCCATCCGCAGCACCGCGGCTCGATCGGCCTGCTGATCACCAGCGATGAGGAGGGACCGGCGCGCTATGGCACGGTCAAGGTAGTCGAGCGGCTTGAAGCGCGCGGCGAACGCCTGGACTACTGCGTGGTCGGCGAGCCGACCTCCAGCGAGCGCTTCGGCGACACGGTGAAGAACGGGCGACGCGGCTCGCTGTCTGGCACGTTAACCGTGCGTGGCATACAGGGTCATATCGCGTACCCGCACTTAGCCAAGAATCCGGTGCACCTGCTCGCGCCCGCGCTGGCTGAGCTCGTGCGCGTAGCATGGGACCAGGGCAACGAATACTTCCCACCGACCACGTGGCAGATATCGAACCTGCATGCCGGAACTGGCGCGACCAATATCATCCCGGGCAGCGCGAGTATCGACTTCAACTTCCGCTTCTCGACCGCGACGACGCCCGACGAGTTGAAAGCGCGCGTGCACGCGATCCTCGACGCCCACGGGCTGGACTACACATTGACGTGGAACCTGAACGGCATGCCGTTCCTCACACCGCGCGGCGAGCTGTCCAACGCGATCGAGCAGGCGATCGAGGCCGAGACCGGCATACGCCCCGTGCTCTCGACCACCGGCGGCACCTCCGATGGCCGCTTTATTGCGCGAATCTGCAAGCAAGTCATCGAGTTTGGCCCGTGTAACGCGTCGATCCACAAGGTCGATGAACATATCGAGTTGGCCCACATTGAGCCACTGAAAAACGTTTATCGGGGCGTACTGGAGCGTCTCGTCGTGTGACGTACGGAACGGTTGGCGCCGCCGTGGCGATGCCAGACGCAGCCTGGCCCGGCCGCCGGCGACGTCAAGCTCAATACGTCGCTGGTGCCTCATGCCGCCGTGCCCCTTCCTACCCACCAACGCTCAACCCGGCCCTCATGCCGTCGCTTACCATGAATCATCCGTTTTCGACCGTCCGCGACTTGCTGCGCTACGCGGTCACCCGCTTCAACCAAGCTCAATTGGCATTCGGCCACGGCAGTGCAAACGCTTATGACGAAGCCGCGTATCTGGTGCTCCATACGCTGCACCTACCGCTCGACACGCTGGACCCTTTCCTCGATGCCCGTCTGCTGGACGAGGAAGTCGGCGCGGTACTCGACATCATTGAACGGCGCGTCACGCAGCGGTTGCCGGCCGCCTATCTGACCCACGAAGCTTGGTTACACGGCTATCGCTTCCATGTCGATGAGCGCGTGATCGTGCCACGTTCGCTCATCGGCGAGTTGCTGCTCGAGCGGCTGTCGCCATGGATTGACGCACCCGACGAACTGGGCGCGGTGCTCGAGTTGTGCACCGGCTCCGGCTGCCTTGCGATCATGGCGGCCGACGCGTTCCCAGGCGCCGAGATCGACGCGGTCGACCTGTCGGCGCACGCGCTGCAGGTGGCGCAGCGCAACGTCGACGACTATGACTTGAATGAGCGGGTCACACTGTTCGAAGGCGATCTGTTCGAGCCGCTGCCGCAGCGCCAGTACGATTTGATTCTGGCCAATCCGCCTTACGTCAACGAGGCGTCGATGCAGGCATTGCCCGCCGAGTATCGCCACGAACCGGCCATGGCACTGGCGGGAGGCTCAGACGGCATGGATATCGTGCGCCGGATCATCGGCGCCGCACGCGACTGGTTGACCGATGACGGGGTGCTCGTCATTGAAATCGGCAACGAACGGCCCCACGTCGAGGCTGCATTCGGGGGCCTGCCGTTGACGTGGCTGCCAACCCACGCCGGCGACGACAGCGTATTTCTACTGCGCGCGTCGGACCTGCCACGTCGCCAATCATGATGCACGGCAGCCCTGTCGTGGTATAGCATCGCTGAACAAGAAGACACAACCGCACGCTGCGGCGCCACATCGCCCCAGTGTATGCGCCGTTGCGGCATGCACGCCACATCGGCGCTGCCGAAAAAGCGCCACGACGGGTAAGATGCAAGACATGCCGCACCGCGCGAGCTGTCATTGGCCCGCTTTCCCGCATGCAACTGGATTGGCTCCATCTCGGTACATTGGTCGCTTGTGCGCATGGGCTCGGCGTCATCGCCGCCTGCCATGCGATTCTCCACACGCGTACGTCGCAAGGGGCGATCGCGTGGGCGGTTTCGCTCGTCGCGATGCCCTACTTGACGCTGGTTCCGTACCTTTTCCTGGGGCGTAGCCGTTTCGAGGGTTATGTCGACGCGCGACGCGTCGAGTACGAGGCGATCCGGGAGCGGCGTTTGGATCTGGTCGGCGACATCGGCACGCAATCCGACGCGCTGGACAGCGCGCCAGTTAATCGGCTGGGCGTACAGACGATCACCGCACTGTCGTCACTCGCGCACATGCCGTTTTTGGCCGGCAACCACGTGCGCACGCTGGTCAACGGCGAGGCAACGTTTGCGGCGATCTTCGACGCAATCGACACCGCACGTCACTACGTGCTCATCCAGTTCTTCATCATTCGGGCCGACACAGTCGGCGACATGCTGCGCGATGCACTGCTGGCCAAGGCGGCACAAGGGGTGCAAGTGCATTTGCTGTATGACAGCATCGGCAGTATTGACCTGCCAGCGGCCTACGTCAGCGCGCTGCGTGCCGGCGGCGTGCAGGTGCATGCGTTCGCCACCAACCGCCGCTTCGTCAACCGCTTCCAACTTAATTTCCGCAATCACCGCAAAATCATCGTCGTCGATGGCGAACGCGCATTCATCGGCGGCCACAACGTCGGTATTGAATATTTGGGTGGCAAACCACCATTATCGCCGTGGCGTGATACGCACATAGAAGTGCGCGGGCCCGTGGTGAAGCAAATCGAATTCGTGTTCGTCGAGGATTGGTTCTGGGCCACGCAGCGGCTGCCCCGTACCACGCCGCCCATCCGCCCGTGCGGTGGCAACATGCATTGCCAGGTCATCGCCAGCGGTCCGGCCGACCGCCAGGAAACCTGCTCGTTGTTCTTCGTTGCAGCGATTCATGCGGCACGCGAGCGCATCTGGATCACCAGCCCTTACTTGATACCCGATGAGGCCGTATTCGCCGCCCTCAGGCTCGCCGTGATGCGCGGCGTCGACGTGCGCGTGCTGATTCCGTCGCGTCGCGATCATATCGTCGTTTTTGAAGCCTCCCGACTGTACGCCCATGACATGGCACATGCGGGCGTCCAAGTCTTCCGCTATCGGCCCGGCTTCCTTCACCAGAAGGTCGTGCTAATCGATTGTGTCGCCGCCGCAATCGGCAGTGCGAACCTCGATAATCGGTCATTTCGTCTGAACTTCGAGATCATGCTATTGACTGTCGATTCCACGTTTGCCGCAGAGGTCGCGGCCATGCTCGAGGCCGATTTCGCGTTGTCTGATCCGGTCCAAGCCAGCGAATACGCGCGCACACCGGCGTGGCGGCGCATGGCGATGCACGTCGCGCGGCTGTTCGCGCCGATTCTATAGCGGCGCGGGCTCAATGCGATAAGCGGGTGCCGCCTGCGTCAACAGTAGAAGCGTGGCGGCCAATGACAATTTCAATGCAGCTTCATCATGCCCTCTTCTCTAAAATTCATAGCAATGCCTACGCGTTTGATTGCATTGCTAATACAAATCGACCCATCGGATCGATCTTCGAAATGCCGACGTTACCGTCCTTTGACGGCGTGGTCCCGGATGACTTTAGTGTCACGCCGCAAAGTGTTCGTCGAACCGCAATCTTTTCCTGATAGCTATGCGTTGGCCGCCAGATTCCGCTCTAAACAAGCCATCCGCGCGAAACGCCGTACTTTTTGCCACTTACCATTAAGATTGTACGGTCCGTCGGATGGCCGGACACAAAGTAGCGTGCAGTCCTGCCGGGGGATAGGTCCGAGACAGGCTGCCGCCGAGCTTGCGTTTTGACGGCTTCAATCCGTCCAAACCGAACCGCCACACGCAGCGCGCGACCAGCGTCAGCTGCACAGGAAAGGAGAACCAATGAAGAAGCGAGCGATGACCATTGTGGCCTTTAGTGGCCTTGCCGCGAATGCCGCTTGGGCACAGAGCAACGTCACGTTATATGGAGCCGTGGACAACGGGATTGGCTATCAAACTAGCCAGACAACGCCGGGCTCGGTCAATGGCGGACGCTCGGCCATCAAGATGGCTCACGGCGTCTGGTTAGGTAACCGCATCGGCTTCAAGGGCGACGAAGATCTTGGCGGCGGGCTGAAGGCCCTATTCACGCTGGAAGCCGGTTTCAACGGCGCAAATGGCGAAGCCCTATTCGAGAAAAACGCTCAGTTTGGTCGGCAGGCATTCGTGGGTATGGCGCATCCTGAGTTCGGGACCGTGACGGCGGGCCGCCAATATACAGCCTATTACACATTGCTCGCGCCATATAGTCCGACAACGTGGCTCACGGCGTACGGCTCGCACCCAGGCGACATCAGCTCCCTTAATCTGGCGTACCGTACGAACAGTTCGATTGTCTATATGTCCCCCAACCTCAATGGACTGAAGTTCGGAGGATCATATGCATTCGCGGGCGTGCCCGGCAGTGCGTACCGTGGTTCGACGTGGAGTGCGGGCGTGCAATATATCAACGGACCACTCGGTATCGCTGCGGGATTTCAACGCATCAATAACGCCGCCGTCGGTGGCGGCGAATGGGATGTGCAATCGGCGACCACCTCCAACGGCAAGCCCCCTGTGTCGGCGATCAACTATGGGTACCAAACCGCGCAGGCACAACAACGCGTCGGCGTGACAGGCGGGTGGCAATTCGCGCCCGAATTTGATATTTCGCTCTCTTATACGAACACACAGTACGTGCCAGGCATGCTGTCGCGCTTTCGTAATCAGGCCGTGTTCAATGCGGCGGGTGTCGTGCTGCACTGGAAACCGAGCCCAGTGTGGGACCTCGCTGCCGGCTACAACCATGCGCGCGCAAGTAAGGCCAACGGAATCGAGCACGCAGCACGGTATAATCAGTTCAATCTGTCGCAGTACTATAGCCTGTCCAAGCGTACCGGCATCTACATGGTGCAGGCTTACCAGCGCGCAAGCGGCAATACGTTTACTGTGGCACCGGACGGCACCACGGGCGTGGTCAAGGCCACTGCGTCGATCGGCGATGTGATGAACAGTGCGCCCTCGTCATCGCAGAGTCAATTTGCCGCCGCTGCAGGGATCGTGCACCGGTTCTAAGTTGTCGCGGTCTTGATCGAAGCGCTAACAGCTGCTCGTTCATGGCAGCAGCAGCGCACACCTGGCTGCGTGTCCGCGTGGACACGCAGCCACACAGAAAGCTGCACTAAGAAGCTGCGTTCATGGTCCACCGATGGTCTCGCCATCCGCTAGTCGATGGGCAAGGGCCCTGCGTCGAGGACACGCTCCCATCACGTGCGTCGGCCAACCAATACAAGAAGACGCACCAGCACGTATGCCGACAAGTTCAGCCGCTTCAAAGCAACTTTTCGATATCCGGCTCGATCGCGTCGGGCTTGGTGACAGGCGCATAGCGCTTGACCGGCCTGCCTTCCCGATCGATCAAAAACTTGGTGAAGTTCCACTTGATCGCCTCGGTCCCGAGCACGCCGGGCGCTTCCCCGGTCAAATAGCGATACAGCGGGTGCGCATGGGCGCCGTTGACATCGATCTTGTCAAACATCGGGAACGTGACCTGGTAGTTTTTCGCGCAAAATGCGCCGATCTGCTGCGCGTCGCCCGGTTCCTGTTTGCCAAACTGGTTGCACGGAAAGCCCAATATCTCCAGGCCGCGCGCCGCATATCGCTCATACAAAGCCTGCAACCCCGCATATTGCGGCGTGAACCCGCATTCACTGGCGGTATTGACGATTAGCAGGACCTTGCCGCGGTAACGCTCCAGCGAAATGTCGTCGCCCTGCAGCGAGCGCGCAGAGAATGAATAAAGCTGGCTCATCTGGACTCCTTGTACGAACACGAGGTAATACGTGCAGTGTAGAGCAACTCCGGGCTGCTCGGCATCGGCCGGACGCACCACTGTCCGATGCCGGGCCGATCTACAATAATGTCTTTCCACGCATCTCCATGATGGTCCTCTGCCGTGATCCGCTTCAACCAACTTAGTCTGTCGCGCGGCACGAAGTCGCTTTTCGAAGGAGCCACCTTCACGCTGAACCCGGGCGAAAAAGCCGGCCTGATCGGCGCGAATGGCGCTGGCAAGTCGACGCTGTTCGCCCTTTTACGAGGTCAACTGCAGCCGGATGCCGGCGAACTCGCGCTGCCGCCATCATGGCGCATCGCGCATGTGGCACAGGAAACGCCCGCGGTCGAGCGCAGCGCGCTCGACTACACGCTGGACGGTGACACGGAATTGCGCAACATCGAGGCACGTATCGCCGCGGCGTGCGCCGCCGACGACGGCGCCGAGCAAGCGCTCGCGCATGCAGCACTGGCGGATGTCGACGGCTATTCGGCCCCAGCGCGCGCGCAAGCGCTGTTGCTCGGCCTAGGCTTCACGCTCGAGCAAACGCTGGCGCCGGTCGCCAGTTTTTCCGGTGGTTGGCGCATGCGGCTAAACCTCGCGCAGGCGCTGATGTCGCGCTCCGACCTGCTCTTGCTAGACGAGCCCACGAACCACCTAGATTTGGACGCCATCGTGTGGCTTGAAGACTGGCTGCATCGCTACGCGGGTACACTGATCGTCATTTCGCATGACCGGGAATTTCTCGACTCAGTATGCAATGTCACGCTGCACCTAGAACAACGCCAGATCAAGCGTTACGGTGGTAACTATAGCCAATTCGAGGTCCAGCGGGCGCAACAGCTCGCGTTACAACAAAGCGCATACGAAAAGCAGCAGCGCACGATCGCACACCTACACAGTTTCATCGACCGATTCAAGGCCAAGGCCACGAAAGCGCGACAAGCGCAAAGCCGGATGAAGGCACTCGAAAAAATGGAACGCATCGCGCCGGCGCACGCGTCGTCACCGCTCACCTTCGAGTTTCGTGAACCCGCATGTGCCCCGAACCCGATGCTCGTGATGGAGCAGGTTCGCTGCGGTTATCCGTCGGACAGCGGCGGCGCGCCGGCCGTGATCGTCGACGACGTCAACGTATCGATTCAGAGTGGCCAGCGCATTGGTTTGCTCGGTGCGAACGGCCAAGGCAAGTCGACGTTGATCAAGACGCTGGCTGGCACCTTAGCGCCGATTGGGGGTGTCGTACGCAACGCAAAAGGATTGACGATCGGATATTTCGCGCAGCACCAACTCGAGACGTTGCGAGAAGACGACACGCCCCTGCAACATCTGGCTCGGCTTGCCCCGGACACGCGCGAGCAGGAATTGCGCGACTTCCTGGGTAGCTTCAACTTCAGCGGCGAAATGGCCACCACGCCGATCCGCCCGTTCTCGGGCGGCGAAAAAGCCCGCCTCGCCCTTGCATTGATTGTCTGGCAACGCCCCAATTTATTGCTGCTCGACGAGCCGACCAATCACCTCGATCTCGAAACGCGCCATGCGTTGACGATGGCACTGGCCCAGTTCGAAGGAACGCTGATTCTCGTGTCTCACGACCGGCATTTGCTGCGCGCGACGACCGATCAGTTTATGCTGGTCGCGAAGCACCGAATCGCGCCATTTGACGGCGACCTGGACGACTACCGCGACTGGCTGCTGCAACATGCAGCCGAGCAGCGCGAAGCGGCAAAACGGACCGGCCCGCAGGCTGACGCGCCAGCACCGGGTGCCGGCACGGCAAGTCACGGCGATGCTTCAGACATGACCCGTGCCGACCCGGCGATCAACCGCAAGGCACAACGCCGCGCCGATGCACAGGCCCGGCAAAAGACCGCGCAGTTGCGCAAGCCTTTACAGAACCAGATCGGTAAGATCGAGCAGCAGATGGACGCATTGAACACCGAAAAAGCCTCGCTGGAAGCGTTCATCGCGGCGCCGTCGAGCCATGAGCCAGCGCACAAGACGAGTCTGACCGACGCACTGAGGCGTCAGGCCGAAGTCTGCGATAAGATCGCCGCGCTCGAAGCCGAGTGGCTGGAACTAAGCGAAGCACTCGAGCAAATCGGCTGAAGGCGAGAGGGATTAGCGCCGCGCGTAATCGATGCGCTGCACGCCGTGCTCGGTGCCGACCAGGCACAGGTCGGCACCGCGCGCAGCGAACAGCCCGACGGTCACCACGCCCGGCCATTGATTCATGTCGCGCTCCAGCGCAACGGGATCGTCGATGGCCAGTGCCTTGACGTCGAGAATTTCATTGCCGTTGTCGGTCATGAATGGTGCACCGTCGTGCGTGAGCCTCAACACCGGCGTGCCAGCGGTCAACTGGGCGATGCGACGTGCCACCGCCACGCGTGCCATTGGCACGACTTCGACCGGTAACGGGAATGTGCCGAGCGTTGGCACTAGCTTGCTGCCATCCGCGATACACACGAATACGTCGGCGACCGATGCGACGATCTTCTCGCGCGTCAATGCCCCACCACCGCCCTTGATCATCGCGCCATGCGGATCGATCTCGTCCGCACCGTCCACGTAGACGGGCAACGATTCGACATCGCCTAACTCGAATACGCGAAACCCATGCGACAGCAGCCGGTTCGTCGTCGCAACGGAACTCGATACTGCCCCGCGATACCGGTCCCGGCTGCTAGCAAGCGCATCGATGAAGCAATTCGCGGTTGAGCCGGTCCCGACACCGATTACCGCCCCTTCTGGTACGTGAGTGTTCACATAATCGGCCGCCGCGTGGCCAACGAGTTGCTTGAGTTCTGCTTGAGTCATCTGGAGAGTACTGCAGAAAAATGTGGGATGGTGATAGTTTACCTGACCGGCTGCCACGTCACTCAATGCAGAGCGTTTGCCGGTGTCCGTCGGTGCTGTACCGGGAGCCTAGCACGATGCTCGTGGAGCATCATGCTGATTCTTGTTTGCCAGCTCATACTGAGCACCGCGCCGCTTTTACCCAGCAGGCAAACGGCAGCACCAGCGGCGCTTCGCCTCGACCTCGCGCAGGCTCAAATCCATCCGGCGCACGCAAGGACAGAGAAAATGCGCACCAAAAATCGGTTCGAGAGATCCGTTTTTGTCATCGCGACGGAGGACTACCGTGGAGGCATTGCGAACGGGCGGTGGTAAAGTAAGCGCCCCCATGATCCACGCTCGCCATGAAACGCTCCTCGACGATGACGCCGCACGATGCACTCTTCAAGCAGTTCCTCACGCATCCGGAAACCGCACGGGACTTTTTAAGCCTGCATTTGCCCACGCAGTGGTTGGCGCAGTGCGACCTGGACACGTTGCGTCTGGAGTCGGGCAGCTTTGTGGAAGAGGATCTACGCGCCTACTATTCGGACGTGCTGTGGTCGCTGC
>NZ_JAHKSP010000028.1:0-141154 GCF_021733735.1 Mycetohabitans sp. B2 | reverse complement strand
TGGTGTCGCTGATGCATTATATGCTGCAGTGGGGCGACACGACGGATCCGGAGCGATTTATCCGAGAGTTGGCGCTCCGTTCCCCGCAACACGAGGAGGTTTTGATGACGATTGCACAGAAGCTCGAGCAAAAAGGCCTGGAGCGCGGCCGGATGCTGGGGCGCGAAGAAGGTCGTGAAAAAGGCCGTGAAGAAGGGCACAAGGAAGCTGCGCTGAAGATCGCGCGCACGTTGCTAGAAAACGGCTTGGAGCGCGAAACGGTCAAGCGTATGACGGGCTTGTCCGAAGCCGACATGAAGCAGATTTGCCACTAACAATAAGGACAATTCAGTGCTGAGCAGCATAGGACCATGCGCCACGTAATTAAACGTAAGCGCATACCTTCGCGCGGTGCGCCTCAAGCCGCTGCGGCAGGCCAACCCGGCATAGTCGTGCGTGCGCACAGCGTAGTCCAGCATGCGCGCAGTGTAGCCGCGCCGCCGGGGTTGGCAGCTGAGCTGCTCCTATCGCCATGGCTTGCCCCCCACTGCCGGCCGGGCTGAAGGCACACTGCTCATTATGCCCATTAGAGGTCAGCGCAGCGCCGCTACCCGTCACACTGAGCCATTCATAACGCGAATAAGGACGTATTCGGCCTTGCCACGATGTGGCTGCGCGCGCGGCGGGCCAGCGTTTGCCAATTCCTTGCCGATGAATTGGAGCGTGCCTCAGCGCACTAGCTTAGGCGCACAGCCAGGTCGCAGCAAGCCGACGGTAGCTTCGATCAGTGTGGAAAGCCATCTTCAACGTGCTGCTGCCAGCAGCGAGGATTGCTTCGATAAGGCGCGGAACGCACGCGCTCGCTCCCAGTCGGCTAGCGCCTTGCATTAAGCTGCCTTTTTAAAGGCAATCGCGGGGGTACTGCATGGGCATCAACGCTTCATAGAAGCGGCAACATGCATTTTAAATCATTAATTTTTAATGCCCGTACGCTGCCTAACTGCCTCAAACAGGCAGATGCCGCTGGCAACCGACACATTTAGGCTGCCCACACTGCCCATCATCGGGATGTGCATCAAGTCGTCACAGGTCTCACGCGTCAACCTGCGCATGCCCTCCCCTTCGGCGCCCATGACCAGCGCGACCGGGCCATCAAGCGCGATATCGTACAGGCTGCGCTGAGCGTCGCCAGCCGTACCGATCACCCAGACGCCGGCGTCCTTCAATTCACGCAGTGTACGAGCAAGATTGGTGACCGTGATGTAGGGCACGGTCTCGGCCGCGCCACTGGCTACCTTCGCGGCAGTCGAATTGAGGCCAACCGCACGATCGCGCGGTGCAATCACTGCGTGCGCGCCTGCCGCATCGGCCACGCGCAAGCACGCGCCAAGGTTGTGCGGATCGGTGACTCCGTCCAGCACCAGTAGCAGCGCGGGTCCGGGCAGCGCGTCGAGCAACTCGGCCAGGTTTTGCGCAAGCGGCAAATCCGTCGCGCGTGCGACGACACCCTGGTGCCGGTGCGTGCCGGCCAGCCCGTGCAGCCGCGCATCGTCGGCGGCAATCAGCCGGACCCCGGATGATTGCGCCGCTTGCAGAAAATCCTGCATGCGGCGATCGCGTCGCGTCGCGTCGTACAGCACCTCCTCGATGCTGGACGAGTCGTGACGTAGCCGCGCGGTGACCGCGTGGAATCCATAAAGAACTTTTAAACGTGCCATAGGAACCGCTTTCAAAAAAGTGTGGCGCGACCGATCTACCGTTTCTTGCCGCGCACCCGTCCATTTGCGCCAGCGCCGGCCGGCAGACGTTTCTTCGCGGCAGCCTTAGCCGCGCCGCGTGCGTCGTTGATAGGCGCGCTCGGCGCAGACGCCGCCGTCTCACCGCGCGGGCCGCCGTCCACTGAAGCAAGTGGCTGCACCCGCGGGGCACAGCCGCTCGCCTCGTCAGCGGCCACGTTACGCGGGGCTGCGCGCAACGGCGACTTAGCCGACACTTCGCGCACCAGGCGAAAATCGATCTTGCGCGCATCCAGGTCGACACGACTGACTTGCACACGCACGCGCTCGGACAGGCGATACCGTATCCCGGTACGCTCGCCGCGCAATTCGTTTTTGATCTCGTCGTACTGGAAATAGTCGGCGCCAAGTTCGGTGACGTGGACCAACCCCTCGATGAACAGTGAGTCAAGCTGCACGAAAATACCGAATGGTGTCACGCTGCTGACCATTCCGCCGTATTCTTCGCCGAGCTTGTCGCGCATGAAGTAGCACTTCAGCCATGCCTCGACGTCGCGCGATGCCTCGTCGGCACGGCGTTCATTGGCCGAGCAATGCAGGCCAAGCGCCTCCCAGATCGCGTCGCGCGAACGCGCGCGTTCGTCATCACGCTGCAAGGCACGCGCATGAGGCGCCAGCGACGTATTGAGCTTGACGTCGCCGGCGGCATGAGGTTGGTACTGCTTGCCCGCCAGAATCGCGCGGATCGCACGGTGCGTGAGCAAGTCTGGATAACGTCGGATCGGACTGGTAAAGTGTGCATACGCGTCGTACGCGAGACCGAAGTGTCCGATATTGTCGGGACTGTAGACGGCTTGCTGCATCGAGCGCAGCAGCATCGTCTGCAGCATCATCGCGTCGGACCGGTCTCGCACCTGCTTCATCAGCGCCGCATAATCGTTCGCGTGCGGCTTGTCGCCGCCGCCCAGTGTCAGCCCGAAACCGCGCAGGAACGCGCGCAGATTCGCCAGTTTCTCGTCGGTCGGCCCCGCATGTACCCGATACAACGCGGGATGCTTGTTGCGTTTTAGGAAGTCGGCCGCGCACACGTTCGCCGCGAGCATACACTCCTCGATCAGCTTGTGTGCGTCGTTGCGCTGGCGCGGCAGAATCTGCTCAATCTTGCCTTGCGCATTGCACGCGATGTATGTCTCGGTCGTGTCAAAATCGATCGCGCCGCGTTTTTCGCGTGCCAGCAGCAACGCCTTAAACACCGCATGCAGGTTTTGCAGATGCGGCAGCAACGCGCCGCGCCGCGCCGCCTCGGGACCCTTCGTGTTCGATAAGACCGCGGCCACCTCGGTGTATGTGAGCCGCGCCGCCGAGTGCATCACTGCCGGATAGAACTGGTATGCCTTGATGTCGCCACTCGCATTGATCACCATGTCGCAGACGAGCGTGCAGCGATCCACCTGCGGATTCAGCGAGCACAGCCCGTTGGACAGCTTCTCGGGCAGCATCGGAATCACGCGGCGCGGGAAATACACCGACGTGCTGCGCTCGAGCGCGTCATGATCAAGCGCGTCACCGTCGGCCACGTAGTGCGACACGTCGGCGATCGCCACGAGCAGCCGAAAGCCGTTTTGCCTGCCGACGCGGACCGGCTCGCAATACACGGCGTCGTCAAAATCACGAGCGTCCTCGCCATCGATCGTCACGAGTGGCACATCGCGCAAATCCACGCGCTGACGTAGATCGGCCGCACGCACGTCGTCGGGCAGCTTGGCCGCCTGCGCGAGCGCCGCGTCCGAGAACTGGTGCGGCACGCCATACTTGCGCACGGCGATCTCGATTTCCATGCCAGGATCGTCGATGTCGCCCAGCACCTCGACGATCTTGCCGACCGGCTGCGAATGACGGCTCGGGAAGTCTGTTAACTCGATCGAGACGACCTGGCCGGACTTGGGCTTGACCTTGCCCGTCTGCGTCACAAGGATGTCATGGCCGATCCGCTTGTCCTCCGGCGCAACGATCCATGCACCGTTCTCGTTCAGCAACCGGCCGATGATTCGCTTGTTCGCCCGCTCGGTAACTTCGACAATGTGGGCCTCCGGACGGCCGCGCCGGTCATAACCCGACACGCGCGCGAGCACCCGGTCGTTGTGCATGACCTTCTGCATCTCTGCATTGGACAGGAATAGGTCGACACCGGCATCGTCGCGAATCAGGAAGCCGTAGCCGTCGCGATGGCCCTGAACCCGACCGGCGACAAAGTTCGACGGATGCGTGAGCTGGTAATAACCGCGCTTGTCGAGCCTGATCTGGCCATCGCGCTCCATCGCGCCGAGGCGCTTGAAAAACCCTTCGCGCTCCTGGCGCTTGATCGCGAGTGCTTCGGCAATGTCATTGCCGGCAAGCGGCTGTTCGGTCGTGCGCAGTACGCCGAGAATTTCTTCGCGGCTAGGAATCGGATAGGGGTATTTGCTCAAGGCCTTGTCGATGAATGGTTGTCGTGAATGCGCGCGACGCGCGGGTTGGCGTGTCACGGATCGTCACTGCCCGGCCGACGCACGGTGGCACCGGCCAACTCACTGGTAAATGATTCTAACACCGGGTTTGGCCGATGCAGGGTCGATGCGCTTGGTGCGCCGGCGTTGCGGACAGCACGCACGTTGACACGGATGAACCACCGGCTTGCCCGCCGGCTGGCTGAAAGACAAAAAACCCTGTAAGACCTTTATCTTACAGGGTTTATCGTACCACTTCGTCGCATCACAACAGCGCAACCGTTGGTGCCCAGGAGAGGACTCGAACCTCCACGGAGTTACCCGCTAGTACCTGAAACTAGTGCGTCTACCAATTCCGCCACCTGGGCGGCTTTGCTGCGTAATCAGCGAAGAACGCTATTATGCTGATCTGCCACCGTTGTGTCAACAAGCGCGTTAAAAAATGATGTGACACGGCTAGCCGGTACATTGGTGCTGGCCAAAGTCCGGATAACGACTTCTGGCTTTGCCGATCCGGCGTTGCGCGCCCTGTTGCCGGCGATCACCCGGCGTGTGACGACGCACACGCGATTTGCCGACACGCCCGTGCCCAAAGCACTGTGCCAGGAACTTGCGCAGGCTGCGGCAACCGAAGGCGCACAGGCTCGGTGCATCGGCAAGTGTACGGTGCGCGAGCGCATCGCCGAACTGATCGCCGAGGCTGATCGACTGCAGTTCAGCGACCCAAGATTCCGGCGCGAACTGGCCCAATGGTTGCGACCGGCACGCCACGCCGAAGGCATGCCGTTGTATGCCAGCGTCGCGGACACGATGCTAGCGCTGGCCACGCCGGTCTCGGCGTCGATCGTGCGGACCTTCGACGTGGGCAACGGCGTAGCCGCCGCCCATCGCGAATTGGTCCGCGGATCACCACGGCTCATACTGCTAGTCACCGACGGCATACGCACGACGCGTGGCTAGCGGCCGGTCAAGCGCTGCAACGCGTGCTGCTGACTCTGGCGCGCGACGGCGTCACCGCATCATATCTGAATCAACCCATTGAAGTCGGCGCGCTGCGTGCGCAACTGGCACAACTGTGCGGCACGACGGCGGTCCCACAGTTGCTGTTGCGCGTCGGCTATGCACCGCCGGCACGACACCCCGGACGCCGGCCTCTTGAGGACGTCGTCTCGTGACCCGTCGGCCCACGCCGCGTACACTTGGCCTTAACCGCGCGTGCACCTCATGAGACACCTGAGCATGTGACCCGTCGTACACGTTCCGCCCTATATACGGCAGCGTCACTGGCCGGCGCAGGCGTGGCGCTTGCCGGCCGGGTTGCCGCCGGCCTTTAAATCTGTCACGTTGCCAATGCCATACAAGTACCATTCCTGATACTGAACGCAGGCTCGTCGCGCATCAAGTTCTCGCTGTACGAAACCGGTCCTAGTCGCGCGCTAGAACTTGGGGCGCACGGCGGCATCGATGGCATCGGCACCGGGGCACGCCTGCGTACACGACGCACTTCGTTACCTTGACGTCGAGCTGGATGCTTGGCGTCGAGCTGGATGCCGACGTCAACCGCGCGGATGGCCCGCGCATCTCCAGCGAGGCGTCGCGCATCAACGTCTAGGTCGTGCTGACCGACGAAAACTTGATGATCGCCCAGCATACCCGCGCCGTGCTGGACCGCCACGCAGGCTAGCGGCGGCGCAGGGCGGTTGCGCCCGATACCAGACACTGCACTCAACACACGGCAAGCAACGGCTCGAGCGAGCAGGCCGTGCCGGCCAATGAACGCAGCCACGTATGGCGCATGTGGCGATAACGATCGAAGATGCCGCACAGATTGCCCAAACGCACGCGCCCCGCATCGGTCGTCTCGATGAAGTTGCCCTCCAGCGACAGCAGGCCGGCATTCGCACAGCGGCGCAGCACGCGGATCTCGTTGGCGAAGTAGTCGGAAAACTCGATGTTGTGCGCCAACTCGATCGCCTGCCGGTCGATGAAGAAATTGGTGGCCAGCGACTGGATGACCGTGCGACGGATCGCGTCGTCGGCCGACAAGCGCCATCCGCGCAAGCCGGGCGCGTGCACCTTGCGCCCCGTGATAGAACGCACGGGTCCGGACGGCACTGCCTCCAGATGCTGGAAATAGGCGTCGGCGGTGGCGCCGATCGCCCCCGGCCCGAGCGGCACGACAGCGCGCGTCGCACGCGAGGACAAGCCGAACGGCTTGCATACGAGACGACCGAATCGCTGCGCCAATACCAACGGATCATCGCGACGCGCGTAGTCGTCGATACCCAATTGCACGTAGCCACACGCATGTAACCGCTCGACCAGTGCCACCCGCTCGGCGAGCACGTCGGCGCGCGTGCAACGCGTTTGCAAACGGATCCGCGTGACACCCTCGGCGATTAATGCATCGAGCGCGTGCAGCGTGCCCGGCGATTGCACGCCCAGTGCTGGGCCGCGAGGCCCGCGCGGCCCAGCACCATACTCGAGCACCGCCCCCACCGTTGCAAAACCATGCGTTCGGGCCAACGCGACGAGTTCGGCTAAACGCCGCCGCTTGGCGTCCGTCGGGCCCTGCTCGCCCACGTCGGCGCGTTCTGCCGATGACCACGTGCCCTCGGCGATGCCGCCGGGCTGCGCCGTCGTCGTTGCGCCGCCGCGCAGTTCGAGATGCGCGAAGCCGTTCAATGCCAGCGTGTGGAGCAATGTCTCGTCATGTGCGGCACGCCAATCGAGCGAAACCGACCAGCGGGCATCGCGCGCGAACGCGAACCGCTGCCGCAATAATGCGACGAGCCGCGCGATGCCGCTTGTCCCGAGCAAGCCGAGCGCGCCGCTCCAGTGCAACTCCACGACGTCGGATCGCGCCGGATCCCATTGCCGGTGAAACGCGATGTCGTCGTCGATGCGGCGCGCAAACGCTAGATAGGCGGCATTGCCCGGTGCGAGCGCCGGTACGACAACCGACAGTGCGATATGCGCCGGGTCCGTACCCGCCCCGTCACCCAAACCAGCACCGCTGATCGGCGACGCGCTGGCGTAACAGGCCGCCAGCGCCGCTTCGTCGAACGCGTCAACGAACCACCCACGCTCCGGATAGATCGCGTAGCGGCGCAGCGCGTGCGGGTCCGCACCGCTGGGCATGGCGTCGCTCGTGCCCTCCTTCAAGATCCTGTTCTCCTTTTCAAATCCCCCCTCGGCGCAGTGCGCACCGGACAAGTGGCGCGCGCCGAGCCCCGATTCCTCTCAAACCAGATCGCGCTGGCAAATCCCGCGCATAACGCCGCACCCACACCAATCATCCACATCAGGTAACCCATTTTTCTCCCTGGCATATGCCTCGTGAACTGGTTTGCCGCCCGGCAGGCCGGCTCGCCGGATGTCCGTCGCACACAACCCCGGCATCGATAAGTGCAGCGCCGCGTATCGCCTGCCGGTACGCCATGACGCCAATCAATGAGCGTCGCGGTATCCGGCCACCCAGGCACACGACCCGAACACCCGTATTTGCTCCACGTATCAATGATCGCCTCAATCCGTGCCCGGGCCCTTGACTGAAATCAAACCACACGCCGCACGCGTGGCGCGGACACGACCATCAAGCAATCGACGTGATGACCACCGGCGTTATGGCCGTGACACCTGCCATGGCGGTGCGCGACGCCGCCAGTGCCCCAGCACTGGAAGACACTTCAGCGGCGGCCGGATCGGCAAGCGACGGGATATCGCTAAGCGCAAGCCTGTCCGGCTCCAGCGGTGCAGCACATTATTGCAGCGCTGAGCCGGGCGTGCGGCCCGCCACTGTCGCCAGCGCACCGACGGCGACGAGTGTGCCATCGGCAAGCATCCAACGCAGCCACGCCGACCCGGCGAGATGCCGGGCAAGCTCATGACCAGGTTCCGCTTGCGTATGGGGGTCAACGCTTCGCGTCGTCGCGCTCGCCCGCGGAACGGGCCAGGAAGGCAGTCACGACTTCTGGCAGGTTGTCGTGCAGCCAACGCGCCATCTCGACCTCCTGGGGCAGAATCTGCTCGCAACAACGTTGCGTCTCGACGTCGCCGGCCGCACGGGCGGCCGCGATCAATGCCGTGTACGCGGCAATCTCGATATGCTCGAATACATAGCCAGCCATGCCGCCCTTGACCACCTCATCGGTGACGGTCATCCCGCCGAGCGCTTGCCCAAATGCGGCAGCCCGGGCGGCAAGGTTCTTAATCGTCGATGGGCTACTGTTCAATCGGTCCAGGCACTGCTCGAGCAGCCTTTGCTGGGACATCGTCTCGTCAATGTGCTGCTCGATGCGCTGCTTGAGCTTGGGGTAATGTTCCAGTCTCGAAGCTTGCGCCTTGAGCATCGACTCGGCATGCTGCTCCATCGCATAGGCGTCCTTCAGCCAATCAATCATATGTTCGCGTGGGCTTGTCATCATGTCTTCCTCGCCGGTACCGCACCGTATAGCACGCCGCGCAACATGCACGGCGCATCGATTTGCGCAACCGTCATACCCGACAAGACGCGGCTGGCCAGCATGGCACGCGATACCGGCAGCGCAATCCGTTCGCCTCGTCCTTGCAGCACCGCGGCGCGCGAACGACCGCCTCCGGCATGAGGGGCCAGACAAGTGGCCTGACGCCTGGCGTGAGACAGCGCCCCGTGACGGCAAATTTTTCACTACACTGCGCTGTCGTTGCCGCATCTCGCTTTTGCGGCAGGCCATGCAGGCGGTACAACAGCGTGCTGCAAAGCAATACAGGGCGTGAGCGGTAGCGCATCCGATTGGCATAGTATGTGCTACCCTCGCTCGTCCGTTTGATAATCGGAGGCCCAATGGCGCTCGACATCTGCACGGCGGGGCAACAATCCTGCTCCACCCATCGTGTTCGCGACTCCCAACGACGGGATCCCACCCCGCTTACCGCAGCCGCAATGGCATTGATGCTTTACACCGCGCCGACGCAGGCACAGACGCCGTCGCCGCTAGGCGAATGGCAGTACTCGGCCGGTATTGCACTGCAAAAACTGTACGTGTCGTCTACCCCAGAATGGGAGACGAGGCTTGGCATCGGCACGACATTCAAGCCGCGCTATGACGGTGAGAACCGATATCACACATTGGTCGGCCCGAGCGTGGATATGCGCTATCGCGACCTTGCGTTCTTATCGACCGGCGAAGGTATCGGCGTTAATGTACTGCGCGGGCCGAACTGGCGTATCAGTGTCGCCGCGGCGTACGACCTGGGCCGGCGCGGCCACGATGACCCTTCGCGGCTCAATGGGCTGGGCAACATCAGCCCGGCGCCGGAGATGAAAATCGCTGCGGAGTACGCGGTATCGAAACAATTTCCGCTGGTGCTGCGCGGCGTGGCCACACGCAGCTTCGGCGGCTCGAATGGCTGGTGGTTCGATCTAGGCACCTATATGCCGTTGCCCGGCAGTTCGGAGACGTTCTACTGGTTCGCGGGTCCGTCAGTGACCTTCGCGGACGCAAAGTACATGAACAGCTGGTTTGGTGTCAATCCGGACCAAGCCGCGCAGTCCGGATACCGTCGATACGACGCGCGTGCCGGACTGAAGTCTGCGGGTTTTGGTATCACAATGGTCTACTTCGTGAACAAACATTGGTTCGTCAGCGCTGACGGCGCCTTCAAGCGCATGCTTGGCAGCGCAGCGGACAGCCCAATTACCCGTTCGCGACTCAACGGCGTCTGTGACGTGTCGATTAACTACCAGTTCTGACAACACCGTCTTATTCACTCCACCGATGCGCGTCATGGCAAGCGCGCATTGACCCTGCGGTAGGTGACGGGAACACCACGACAACCGTGACTATCAGCATGTAGCCTGTGGCCGGGCCACGCCCGTTATTAACGGGCGCAGGCCAAACTATATTGCGGCTTACTCGACAATCCCCAACTTTTGTGCAAGCTTCTGCGACATCTGGTAGTGTTCTCTGAGCGTAGGCAGAGCCTTTAGCGCCGCCTCCTTCAACGATGGAAGCTCTCCATCCTTCGCTTCTTTCTCGAATGCGGCGATAGCTTGCCGGTGCGCCTCCAGGCCCACCTTACGCACATACGCGTGATCGAAGTTCGCGCCAGTCAAGGACTTGAGTGATTCAAGCAGTGCAATATCGGAATTGTCCTTGGGCACCTCCACGCCATGAGGGGCCACCGCTTTCAACTGCACCGTCAACCTCATATGGTCGGCGATCATATGACGCGCAAATGATCTGACATCTGCGTTACTCGACTTCTTGTGCGCAAGCTTGCCCGCATCAATCTCAGTCGATGACGACATCGTGGCCGCTTGGATAAAGTCACGATCCGCACTTGACAGCGGGTTCGCGGCCGTCGTTGACGCAGCCTGTGTTTGAGCATGAACAGCCGGGGTAAGCAGCAGCGCACCAAGGCAAACGACTGTAGTTAACTTCATTATAAGTTCTCCAATTAAAGTGGCATGATCGAGTACGGCCGTAGCCCCGCCGTGACTCATGAATACCCTTAGCAAGCACCGTGCCGCAATGATGTTTTATTGCATCGCGTATGCCAGCCTTTGCCGACTCAATCGTGCCGATCGGCCCGATCCTGGGCAGGTATCTGTTCAATCCGATCCGGCATCACGTCTGCATCGAGTTCTATCGTCTCGTCGCCATCGGCGGCAGCGCGCTCGCCCGTGCCGGCACGATCGGTGTCACTGCCTTGTTCCGCCATGCCCGTTTCAAGCGCGTGGTTGTCCAGTGCCGTGTCACGATCAAAATCGTGCCGCTTCGCGCCAATCGTGTCACTGCCAGTGTCGGACGAATCGCCAGGGCCAAGCGCTTCGGTATCGTGGCCGGGCACGTGAGGTTGCAACAAATTGTTGTCGGGATCTAGTGTGCTACTCATGATGCTCTCCATGCAAAGTATGCATGCGTAGGTAGCAGACACCGTGCCTCGGCCCATGCCGCGCACAAGCGCCGTCTCGATTAAGCCGACATGTAACATGGCGCCATGCCGAGGTGGCCTGCATAAAAGCCACCAAGCAGCGGCCCGACGCCTGTGCGATGTAACGCGCTCGGCGAGCCTGCCTAGGTACGACGCCGATACGATGCGGCCAAGCGCGGCGGCGAACATCACCCAGTCCAGCACCATCGTGACCTGCGAGACGGGCACCCGCTGGGCCATATAGACGGTAATGATTGGCTCGATCGACCTATTTGCCAGCATCATCAACATACCGATGACCAAGCCGGCCCCTTGTCCGCCAGCGACGCCCGTGCGCGTTGCTGGCGCTGGCCTGTTGGTCCGCGCCCGCGGTTCCTGGACAGTACCGCTCACGCTATGACGTGACGTGCGCGGCGCGCCATGTCAAGATGGCCTTACCCGGGCGCTAGCAAACGCCCCCACCTTCTACGCGCGGACCGCATGACGGTGCCGACCGGACTCATGGACAGAAACACACGGAATCAAAGAGGCTTTCAAGTCCTACTGTACGCAGTATCGCTCGCCCTCATCTGGATTCTGCTGCCGTTCTTCGGCGCAATTTTTTGGGGGACAATCCTCGCGATCCTATTTCAGCCGTTGCAGCGCACGCTCACCGCGCGTTTGGGCAACCGCGCGAACCTCGCAGCACTGGCCACACTGAGTCTGTGCGTGCTAGTCGTGATCCTGCCCGTCAGCCTGATGATCGGCACACTTGTGCAGGAAGTCTCGTTCGCCTACGAGCAAATCAAAACCGGCCAATGGAACGTCACACTGTATTTCCAGAAGGCGGTCGGCGCACTGCCCGCGTTCGCGCAGCACTGGCTTAACGACGTCGGCCTGGCCGACATGCAAAGCCTGCAGGCCAAACTGACCGAAGGGGCTGCCCGCATCAGCCAATTCGTGGCCGCACAGGCGGTCGAGATCGGTCAAAATACGCTGCAGTTCGCTGTCGGCTTCGGCATCATGCTCTATATGGTGTTCTTCCTGCTGCGTGACGGCAGCGCCATTTCGCGGCGTATCCGTGAAGCGGTGCCACTCGCGGACTCGCACAAGCAAAAGCTGCTCGGCAAGTTCACCACCGTGGTACGCGCGACGGTCAAGGGCAATATCGCGGTGGCCGCGGTGCAGGGACTGCTCGGCGGCCTAATCTTCTTCATCCTCGGGATCAGCGGCTCGCTGCTGTGGGGCACGCTGATGGCATTGCTGTCACTGCTGCCGGCGATTGGCTCGGCGCTGGTCTGGGGGCCGGCAGCGATCTATTTCCTGCTGGCCGGTCCGCTGTGGAAAGCGGTTGTGCTGGGGCTATTCTGCTCGCTGGTCATTGGCGGCGTCGACAACATCCTGCGCCCGATTCTGGTGGGCAAGGACACCAAGCTGCCTGACTGGGTCGTACTGATCTCCACGGTCGGCGGCATGGCCACGTTCGGCATCAACGGCTTCGTCATCGGTCCATTGATTGCCGCGCTGTTCATCGCGTGCTGGGACATTTCAGTGCTCATCGCGCGCGACGAGACCCATCCGTCCCCCTCTGTCGATGACGTGTTGGCGCCGCCGCGCAATGGCGCGCGGCGGCGGCGTCGGACACCACGAGTGGTGCGGCACGGGGACTTGTCCAGCGATGCGTGAGTACGCCGCTCAGCGGGGATTCGAACGCGGCAGGCCGGCTTCGGTCTGACGCTGCAAGTCACGGATATGCCGCTGCAACTCGCGCAGCTGCGTTTGCGCAGCAGTTTTCTGCTCGTTCAGTGCCTGCGCCTGCGCGGCGGTCTGCTTCTGTCGAGTCGTCACTTCCGCCTCCTGCGCGCGCGCCACGTTCAAATCTGCCTGCAGCCGCACAGCCCGATCACGCGACAGCGCGATCATACGGTCGGTAAATGCCTTCTGCGCCTCCAGCCGCGCACGACGAATTTCGATATCGGACAGTTGCACAGTCTGCCGCACCAAACCCGCATAGATGGCTTCGGCTCGGACTGGGTCCTGCGTCTTGATCACACGCCAAAAGTTTTTTTGCTGGAACAACGCAATGTAATAGGTCATTTCTTTGTCATAGAACAGCAGGCTTGCACCGTAGCTGCCGTTATACGACGTGCGGAATTCGGTCAACGCCGAAGCGTGGATCAGCCGTTGCAATTCGGCGACATTGCCGCCGGTTGAATGACGCGCCTCATCAGCCGTGGGCGTGCTAGACGCCACCGCGTCAGGCAACGCGACGTTGGCAGCCGGCTCCTGCGAGATAGCGACGCTACTAGCCGGCTCCTGTGGCGGCATACCGGCCCGCGCGGCCGCTGCTTGACTGACAATGGCCGCGGCAACCGCCGTCAGCACCCTACCCCTTGCTCGTGGTAATTGATTCATTTGTTTTCCGAGTGTGCGCTTTTTCGTGGGGTCAATATTACTTAAATTCGTGGGTTTCGGGTTCCTCGTCGAAGATTGAGTATTGGCGCATCTTTTTCATCATACCGCGCGGCTCATGCCCAGATGCTACGTGGTGCCGTGCCGCTTCCAGCCATTGACTTCCAACGCCGCAATAATCCGCGAGCATTCCGCCCTATCCCGCTGACTGCGATCGACCAACACCTCGGACGCATTCTCGCGCCGGCACGGGGGGCGCAGCGGGCAAATGCCAGCGACCGCGCGTGCGCTTAGAAGTCGCTCTACCAAACGGCAGCGCCGCTTTGCCGTATGCTTTTCACGATCGGTGACGCGGCGACGCCGTGTCGTACCGCACTGCCGTATGTATCGGTTCGCGCCCCTGCATCATGCGACGCGTCACACCGTCATCGCACCGGGTCCACCATAGCCCGTGAAGATACGACTCGTTTCAGGAGGAAGACATGATGCAAGCGCTGTTCAATCTCCGCGTGGTCCGCGGCATGCTAGTCGCGATGACGTTGGCCATGTCCGTTGCCAACGCCTTCGCCGCCGGCAACGCATCGCCAATTGGCGTTTGGCAAACGATCGACGACCACACAGGAGAACCGAAGGCGTTGGTCCAGATCGCGCAGGAAGCCGACGGCACGCTGTCAGGCAAAATCATCGAGGGGCTAGCCGCAAACGACCAACCCAATCGCCGCTGCACCGCATGCACCGACGCGCGCAAGGACCAGTTTATGCTCGGCATGACGATCATCGACGGCATGAAACAGGACGCAGACAGTTGGGAGGGTGGACATATCCTTGATCCGGAGAACGGCAAGGTCTACAAATGCAAGATGCACGTCGAGGACAACGGCCAAAAGCTGGTCGTGCGCGGTTATATCGGCGTGTCGTTGATCGGCCGCTCACAGACGTGGGACCGCCAGCCGTAACGCGTTGCACGCCCCATCAATCAGCAGTCACGCGTTGTATGTCCCCGTCAGCTAGCAGTCACGCGTTGTAAGCGTCCATCGGACCGCGGCCCGTCGACAGCGCACCGCGCCGCGCACGGCCACGGGGCCACACATCGTCACGTCAATGACGTATCGACGATGCGCCGCGGCGCTTCGAGATACTCCTTCGATTGCATCTCGACAATGCGCGACACGGTCCGCGCAAATTCATTGGCCATCGGCCCTTCAACGTACAGCTGCTCGGCCGGCACGGCAGCCGACATCAACAGCTTGACCTTATGATCGTACAGTACGTCGATCAACCACGTGTAGCGACGCGCTTCGGACGCCATGCGCGGCGTCATCTGCGGCACGTCCGACAAGATGATCGTGTGAAAGCGTGTCGCCAACTCCAGGTAGTCGTTTTGCGACCGTGGCCCACCACATAGCGTTGCAAAATCGAACCAGACGACTCCATCGGCGCGGCGCAGCGCCTTGATCTCGCGTTTTTCGATATGCAGCACCGGGCTCTCATCGGGTATCGCGGCTAACCGCGCGAACGCCTCACGCAATGCCCCGTCGGCATGGGCGCCCAGTGGCGTATGGTAGGCCTGCACCCGCGCCAGCGTGCGCTGCCGGTAGTCAGTGCCGGCATCCACGTTCAACACGTCGAGCCTTTCGTTGATCAAGTCGATCGCGGGCAGCACCCGGTCGCGATGCAACCCGTCCGGGTATAGCGTACTGGGTTCGTAATTGGACGTCATCACGAACTGCACGCCGTTGTCGAACAACTTCAACAACAACCGATAAAGGATCATCGCATCGGCGATGTCCGAGACATGAAACTCGTCGAAGCAAATCAATCGATAACGCTTCGCGACCCGTCGTGCAAGTTCGTCCAGCGGATCGGCACGGCCCTTGAGTGCCTCAAGCTCACGGTGCACCTCGCGCATGAATTCGTGAAAATGCAGCCGCGTCTTGCGTTGCACCGGCACGACAGCATAGAAACTATCCATCAGGAAGCTCTTGCCGCGCCCGACGCCGCCCCACAGGTAGACCCCGCGTGGTGGCTCCGCTCGAACGATCCACTTTCTGAGCACGTTGGAACGCCGCGCCTTGTAAGCCACCCAGTCGTCGTAGCAGCGCTGCAGGCAGCTGATCGCGCGTTGTTGCGCCGCATCGGCCTGATAGCCGCGTTCAGCCAGTTCCTTCTCATAGTATTCGGTGACGTTCATCGGTGCAAAAAAATGGGCGGGTATGGCCCGCCCTATTTCGCCGCCTGTCGCATGGCGATCTCACTCAGCCCGACCGGCAGCCAGCCTCGGTATCCACCTCGGCGCGAGGCGGATGCCGGCTTCGCGTTACATGTTCAACGCGCGCTTGTCGACGGCGAGCGCCGCCTCCCGCATCACTTCGGAAAGCGACGGATGCGGATGACAAATTCGCCCGATGTCCTCCGATGCAGCCTTGAACTCCATCGCGACAACCGCCTCGGCGATCAGGTCGGATGCATTCGCCGAGATAATGTGCACGCCAAGCAGTTCATCGGTATTCGCGTCGGCAATCATCTTCACGAAACCATCGGCGCGATTGATGCCCAACGCACGTCCGTTGGCCATGAACGGGAATTGTCCGGCCTTGATCTGCCGGCCTTCCGCCTTCAATTGCTCTTCGGTCTTGCCGACCCACGCAATCTCCGGCTCCGTGTAGATGACCCACGGGATGCAGTTGTAATCGATGTGCGGCTTTTGCCCGTCGATCACCTCGGCGACCAGTACACCCTCGTCCTCGGCCTTGTGCGCGAGCATCGGACCGCGCACCACGTCGCCAATCGCATAGACACCGGGCAGTTTGGTACGGCAATGGTCGTCGACGTCGATGAATCCGCGCTCGTTAACCGTCAGCCCGATCGCGTCAAGACCGAGGTCGTCGGTATTGGGCACGCGGCCCACGGACACGATCAGGCGATCGGCCTCGAGCTTCTGCGCGTGACCGTCCTTGTCCGCGTAGGAGATCGTCACGCCGCTATCGGTCGCACTCACCTCGCTGATCTGCACGCCCAGGTGAATCTTCAATCCCTGCTTCGCGAACTGCTTCGCGGCTTCCTTTGCCAACCCTTGGTCGGCGGCACCAAGGAATGACGGCAGCGCCTCGAGCACTGTCACCTCGGCACCGAGGCGCCGCCACACCGAGCCCAGTTCGAGCCCAATGACGCCCGCGCCGATCACCGCCAGTTTCTTGGGCACCGAGTCGAATGCCAGCGCCCCTTCATTGTCTGCGACGATCCGGTTGTCCACCTTCGCAAACGGCAGGTGGCGCGCCTTCGAGCCGGTTGCAATGATTACGTTGCGCGCGATCACCGACTCCGTGCCGCCATCACCGGCCACGTCGATTTGATAGCCCGCGTCCGTCTTGCCGGTGAACTTGCCGTGCCCCTTGAGCCACGTGATCTTGTTCTTACGGAACAGGAACTCGATGCCCTTGGTCATCTTGTTGACGATCGCGTCCTTGCGCGCATGCATTTTCGCGATATCGATTTTCACGTCCGATACCGAAATGCCATGATCGTCGAGGTGATGCGAGGCATCCTCGAACGCCTCGGACGAGGCCAGCAACGCCTTTGACGGGATGCAACCCACATTCAGGCAGGTGCCGCCGAGCTTGAGCTCGCCGGCCGGGTTCTTCCACTTCTCGATGCAAGCCACGCTCTTGCCGAGCTGCGCGGCGCGGATTGCCGCAATGTAGCCACCAGGGCCCGCACCGATCACGACGACATCAAATTCTTTTGCCATGAAGACATTCCTCGCTTAAAGGTCGAGCAGCAAGCGTGCCGGATCTTCCAGCGCTTCCTTCATCGCAACGAGCGACAGCACCGCCTCGCGACCGTCGATGATCCGGTGATCGTACGACAGTGCAAGGTAGTTAATCGGACGGATCACGATCTGGCCGTTTTCGACGACTGGCCGCTCCTTCGTCGCATGCACGCCGAGGATCGCCGATTGTGGCGGGTTGATGATCGGCGTCGACAGCATCGAGCCGAACACGCCGCCGTTCGAGATCGAGAACGTGCCGCCAGTCATTTCCTCGATCGACAGCTTGCCGTCTCGGGCTTTCGCACCGAACTCGGCGATCTTCTTCTCGATGTCCGCAAGACTCATTTGATCTGCATTACGCAGGATCGGCACGACCAGACCGCGCGGCGATCCGACCGCGATGCCGATATCGAAGTAGCCGTGGTAAACGATGTCGTTGCCATCGATCGACGCGTTCACGAGCGGGAACTTCTTCAGCGCATGCACGGCCGCCTTCACGAAGAACGACATGAAGCCGAGCTTCACGCCGTGTTCCTTCTCGAAGCGATCCTTGTACTTGCTGCGCAGATCCATGACCGGCGCCATGTTCACTTCGTTGAACGTGGTCAGGATCGCGTTGGTTTGTTGCGACTCGAGCAGACGCTCGGCGATTCGCGCGCGCAGCCGTGACATCGGCACGCGCTGTTCCGGACGGTCCGTCAGCCAGGTGTCCGCACCCGGCGCGGCGACCTGCGGCAACGCGGCGCGCGACGGCGCCGCCTTCGCGGTCACGCTGGCCGGCGCGGCCGGCTTAGCGGCCGGCGCTGCGCCAGCTGCCAGCACGTCCCCCTTCGTCACCCGACCGTCGCGGCCGGTGCCACTCAGTTGGCCGGCACTCAGGTTCTTCTCCGCGAGCAGCTTCGAGGCGGCCGGCGACGCGATTGCGCCGCTGGCGCCGCCGGCCGCAACCGGTTGCGCCGCGGGAGTCGGCGAAGTTTGCGGCGCCGGTTTCACTTCGGCGCCGGCGGCGGCTGCGGCTGTTTCCGTCGCCGTCGCGCCCGCTGCGGTGCCAGCCTTCGCTTCGGTATCGATCTTGGCGATCACCTCATCGGCAACGACCGTGTCGCCATCGTGCTTGATCACTTGAGCGAGCACGCCCGCAGCCGGCGCCGGCACTTCGAGCACGACCTTATCGGTCTCAATCTCGATCAGAATTTCATCTTGCGCAACCGCTTCCCCCGGTTGCTTCTTCCACTGGAGCATCGTGGCTTCGGACACCGACTCCGAAAGCTGCGGAACTTTAACTTCAACAATAGCCATCGTCATTATCCTGAATACGTATCGTGCCGTATCGTGCGACCAGGCGCCTGAAGACGCGGCGCACGGCTCCGGGGGAGCGAGCATACGCCGCCCCCCCGGTATCATCCTTGCGTGATTACTTGATCAGCGTCGCGCCCTTGAGCCGGCCGAATGCGGCCTCGACCAGCGCCTTCTGCTGCTCGTAGTGCTTCGCGTAGTAGCCGACCGCCGGCGACGCGGACGCCGGACGCCCGCTGTACGCGAGCTTCATGCCGTCCCGCATCCCTTCGGCGAGGTGGTGCTCGATGTAGAACCAGGGTCCTTGGTTCTGGGGTTCATCCTGCACCCAGACGACCTCGGTCGCGTTGTCGTACTTTTTCAGTTCGGCTTCGAACTGCTTGTGCGCGAACGGATAAAGCTGCTCGATACGCAAGATCGCGACGTCGGCATTCTTTGCCTCGCGGCGATGCGCGATCAGATCGTAGTAGACACGGCCCGAGCAAACGAGCACACGCTTGACTTTTTTCGGGTCGATCGACGCATCGGTCTCGCTAAGCACCGGATGGAATGCACCGCTCGCCAACTCGGACAGGTCCGACACCGCTTCCTTGTGGCGCAACAATGACTTCGGCGTCAACACGATCAGCGGCTTTCGGAACAGCCGGATCATTTGGCGACGCAGCAAGTGGAACATTTGTGCCGGCGTCGTCGGCTGCACGACCTGCATGTTGTGCTCCGCGCACAATTGCAGGTACCGCTCGATGCGCGCCGACGAGTGTTCCGGGCCCTGCCCTTCGTAGCCGTGCGGCAGCAGCATCGTCAACCCGGACACGCGGCCCCACTTGACCTCGCCGGACGAGATAAACTGGTCGACGACGACTTGTGCGCCATTGGCGAAGTCGCCGAACTGAGCCTCCCAGGCCACCAGCGTATTGGGTTCGGCGGTCGAATATCCATACTCGAAGCCGAGCACCGCTTCCTCGGACAGCACCGAATCGATGACGGTGAAGTTTGCCTGCCCGTCCGCGACGTTCTGCAGCGGAATATACGTGCCATCGTCCCAGCGTTCGCGATTTTGGTCATGCAGCACCGCGTGGCGATGCGTGAACGTGCCACGGCCCGAGTCCTGCCCGGTCAAGCGCACCGCGTAGCCGGAGGCGACCAGCGAGGCAAACGCGAGGTGCTCGCCCATGCCCCAGTCGAGCGGCTGTTCACCGGCTCCCATCTTGCGACGGTCGTTGACCACGCGCTCCACCAGCGGGTGCAGCTTGAAGTTCTCCGGGATCGTCGTGATCCGCTCGGCCAGGCGCTTAAGCTCAGCCAACGGCACTGCAGTATCCGCCGCATCGGTCCACTTGCGGTTCAGGAACGGCACCCAGTCGACCGCGTACTTGCTCTTGTAGTTCGACAGCACCGGGTCGATCGTATGGTGCCCCTCGTCCATCGCCTTGCGGTACGCTTTCACATACTGATCAGCTTCGTCGGCGCCAATCACGCCCTGCGTCACCAGCTTCTCCGCGTACAGCGCGCGCGTGCCGGCATGCTGCGCAATCTTCTTGTACATCAGCGGCTGCGTGACCGCCGGCGTATCCTGCTCGTTGTGGCCGAGCTTGCGGAAGCAGACGATGTCGATCACGACATCCTTGTGGAACTGCATCCGAAAATCGATCGCCAGTTGCGTAGCGAATACGACCGCCTCCGGGTCATCGCCGTTCACGTGCAGTACCGGCGCTTCGATCATCTTTACGACATCGGTGCAATACAGCGTCGAGCGCGCATCGCGCGGATCGGACGTGGTAAAGCCGATCTGATTGTTAATCACGATGTGCAGCGTGCCGTGCGTGCCGTAGCCGCGCGTTTGCGCTAGATTCAGTGTCTCCATCACGACACCCTGGCCGGCAAAGGCTGCATCGCCATGGATCTGCACCGGCAGCACCTGCTGACCGTTCAGGTCACCACGACGATCCATGCGCGCCTTCGCAGAGCCTTCGACCACCGGGTTGACAATTTCCAGGTGCGACGGGTTGAACGCAAGCGATAGATGCACCGGGCCACCCGCCGTCGAGACATCGGACGAAAAGCCCTTGTGGTACTTCACGTCGCCAGCCGGCAGGTCGTCGACGTGCTTGCCTTCGAATTCGGCGAACAGGTCCGCCGGCATCTTGCCGAGCGTGTTGACGAGCACGTTCAGGCGCCCACGGTGGGCCATGCCGATCACGATCTCTTGCACGCCCTTGTTGCCCGCGTGGTGCACGACCTCATCCATCGCCGCGATGAAGCTCTCGCCGCCTTCGAGCGAGAAACGCTTCTGACCGACGTACTTCGTGTGCAGGTAGCGCTCCAAACCTTCGGCCGCGGTCAATCGCTTGAGAATGTGCTTTTTCTTGTCGGCAGAGAAATTCGGCGTCGAGCGCGTGGACTCCAGCCGCTCCTTCCACCAGCGCTTCTGCTCAGGATCGCTGATGTACATGAATTCCGCGCCGATCGTGCCGCAGTACGTGTCGCGCAGCGCCTTCACGATGTCGCGCAACGATGCTTGCTCGAAGCCGAAATACAGGTTCGTCGCATGGAACGTCTGATCCATGTCGGCTTCGGTGAAATCGTAAAACGCAGGTTCAAGCTCGGGAATATGCGGACGTTCGCGGCGCTTCAGGGGATCGATGTTGGCCCATTGCGAGCCGAGGAAGCGATAGGCGCCGATCAGCGATTGAACGTAGACTTGCTTTCGCGCCGTGGACAGGTCGTTGTTGCCGCCACGTGGAATGAATGCATTCGCTTTGGCCCGTTGGGCGAAGGACTCGACGATCGGCGCGTGGGCCACGTCATTTGCACTCGAGCCGTCCGACGCAGGGACGTTTTGCAACGCATCGAAGTAGCTGCGCCAGTTCTCGGGCACGGACGCCGGATTATCGAGATATGCTTCGTACAATTCTTCCACGTACGGAGCATTGCCGCCGAACAAATACGAGTTCAGCTGGAATTGCTTCATCATTTTGACGCTCACCTTTCTTCGAGTTTCTCGAGAAATAGCGGGTTACGAAACCTTCCGCGCGACGGCCTGACCGTGTAGCGGATTGCGCGAATCAAGTCTGCTGGGAAGGACCTAAAACATGCACCGGCGAAGCTTATCACGTTTAGCCTATTGCGGCTATTTGCCTCGTGTGCAAGCGGGCCGATGCCGGGCCTGAACGCAACGGGCCGAGGACGGGTCGCCTGCACCACACCGAGACGAAAACGCCGCACCAGCCCATGCGGGCACGGCACCGATGCGGGCGCGACGAGACTTCGCCGGCCGACGGCACCGATGCGGCGTGACGGGGCTTCGCCGGCCGACGGCATCGCCGCAGCCCCGTATCGCAGCCCCGTACGTCAGTCGGCTGCGGCCTCGCGGCTCGCGCGCCGGCGCTCATGCTCCTTCAGGTGCCGCTTGCGCAACCGGATCGACTGCGGCGTGACCTCGACAAGCTCGTCGTCGTCGATGAACTCGACTGCGTACTCGAGCGTCAGCTGGATTGGCGGAACGAGGCGCACCGCCTCGTCGGTCCCCGAGGCGCGCACATTCGTCAGCTGCTTGCCGCGGATCGGATTGACCACCAGGTCATTGTCACGGCTGTGGATGCCGATGATCATCCCTTCGTACAGCGCGTCGCCCGGCGACACGAACATGCGGCCACGATCCTGCAGCTTCCACAGCGCGTACGCGACCGCGGCGCCGTCATCCTGCGAGATCAGCACGCCGTTGCGCCGCTCGCCGATCGTGCCATCCCGCATCGGCTGGTACGCATCGAAGATGTGGCTCATCAGGCCGGTGCCGCGCGTCAGCGTGAGAAACTCGCTTTGAAAGCCGATCAACCCACGCGCCGGAATCCGGTATTCCAGCCGCGTACGCCCGCGGCCGTCGGACGCCATATCAAGCAACTCGCCCTTGCGGCGACCAAGCTCCTCCATCACCGCGCCCTGATGACCGTCCTCAAGATCCACGGTCAGCAACTCGTACGGCTCATGCCTGACACCATCGATTTCACGCACTACCACACGCGGACGCGACACCGCGAGTTCGTAACCCTCGCGACGCATGTTCTCAATCAAGATAGTCAAATGCAGCTCGCCGCGGCCGGACACCTCGAACACCGTCTCGTCGCCGGTATCCTTGACCCGCAACGCGACATTATGATTTAGCTCCCGGTTCAGCCGCTCGCGGATCTGACGGCTGGTGATGAACTTGCCTTCCCTGCCCGCCAACGGCGACGTGTTCACACAGAAGTTCATCGTCAGCGTCGGCTCATCGACGGTGATCATCGGCAGCGCGTCCGGCACGTCCGGTGCGCAGATCGTCGCACCGATGCCAACATCGTCGATGCCGTTGATCAGCACAATGTCGCCGGCCTCGGCGCTGTCCACCTGCACGCGCTCCAGCCCCTTGAAGACCTGCACCTGATTAATCTTGCGGTTCAACGGCTCGCCCTGCGGGCCGAAACGCATCACGACCGGCTGGCCGGCCTTGATGCGTCCGCGCGTGATGCGGCCCACGCCAATGCGGCCGACATAGGTTGAGTAGTCCAGCGACGTGATCTGCAACTGCAGCGGCGCATCTGGATCGGCCGCGCGCACCGGCACGTATTGCAGTACCGCTTCGAACAACGGGCGCATGTCGCCTTCGCGCACCTGCGCGTCCAGGCTGGCATAGCCGTTCAGCGCCGATGCATAAACCACCGGAAAATCGAGTTGCTCGTCGTTTGCGCCGAGCTTGTCGAACAGGTCGAATGTCTGGTTGATCACCCAGTCCGGCCGCGCGCCTGGACGGTCGATCTTGTTGACGACCACGATCGGCTTGAGCCCGAGCGCCAGCGCCTTCTTCGTGACAAAGCGCGTCTGCGGCATCGGCCCTTCGACCGCGTCAACCAGCAGCAGCACCGAGTCCACCATTGACAGCACACGCTCGACTTCGCCGCCAAAGTCGGCGTGCCCCGGCGTGTCAACGATGTTGATATGCGTGCCTTCGTATTCGACGGCACAGTTCTTCGCGAGGATCGTGATGCCACGCTCCTTCTCGATGTCGTTCGAGTCCATCACGCGCTCGGCGACTTGCTGGTTTTCACGGAACGTGCCGGACTGCCGGAGCAGCTGGTCCACGAGCGTGGTCTTGCCATGGTCGACGTGCGCGATGATGGCGATATTGCGGAGCGGGCGTGTCATAGAGGAGTCGTTCTAACGCGGTGCGTGGCGAAGCGGGCCGACGCAAGGCAAAGCGGCTGCACGCAGCCCGAGGGTCGCGCCACAGCGGCGGGCGATGCAGGCACGGGCGCCAAATTGGAAACCTAAGATTCTACCACGCCGCAGCGTGCACGACATGCGCGCGCGGGACACACGGCACACCATCCTACGATTTTAAGCAGTTTTGAGAAAAACCCTGTTGCGATGTCACAAGGCGATTCCTATAATACATGTCAAGTCAACCATTGCAGATACACCTTTTATGTCGAATCCGAACGCCGGACTGCCGCCCGAAATCGCAAATTACCCATTCGGCGAGAGCGTCGGCTATCTGCTCGCGCGGGTCCGCTCGAACATCTGGAATATGGTGTCGCAGCAAACGATGGCCGAATTGGGCATCACCAGCACGCAGGCGAGCATCCTATTCATGCTCGGCAGTGGCCGGTGCCTGGCCGCGGCCGAGCTTGCACGCGAATATGGCATCGACGCGAGCGCGGTGACGCGGCTCATCGACCGGCTCGAGAAACGCGGTCTGCTCTGCCGGGTGCGCAGCGAGGAAGACCGTCGTGTCGTGCGGCTCAGGCTGACGGACGAAGGGACCGCGCTAGCCACGCGGATGCCAGCGATCTACAACCGGGTACTGGACAAGCTGCTGACTGGCTTCACTGCCGAAGAAGTCGGTTTCCTCAAAAGTATGCTGCGCCGCATCCTGGTTAACTGCGACGAAACACCTAGCTAAACGCCAGGGACCTGCTGCCCGAGCCGGCGGCGATCAGATCGCGCCGACGGATCCGGTCATGTCACGTGCAATCAGTTGTATTGACAAGCTTTTAGTGAAGTTTTTGTTGGCTGATAGTCAGAATTTTGTTGGCTGATAGTTAGAAATTGGTTGCAATGTCCAATATATGGCTCATTTGAAGGACCGATTAATGAAAGTCGTTTCATGCTCCGCCCCGCCGGCGCGGCTGGCCCGGTGCACCGCCGCGCTGGTGGCGGCCGCCCTGGTGCTCGGCGGCTGCGCCAACTATATCGGGCTGCGCAGCGACAAGCAGCCGGCTCGGGCCGACAGCTTCGACAGCGCGCAAAGCCTGCCCACTGAAGGCGGTACCTGGCCCACGCTGGATTGGGCTGCTCAGTTCGGCGATCCACAATTGCCGCAACTGATCGATGAGGCGCTAGCCGACAGTCCGACCATTGCCCAGGCGCAGGCGCGGCTGGCCAAGGCCGCGTCGTATGTGCAGGGCGCCAACGCCAGCACGCTGCCCAAGGCGGACGCGAAATACACCTGGACGCGCGAACTTTACTCGGGCAATGCGCTCTTCCCGCCGCCGTATGGCGGCGCGTGGTACAGCGAGAACAATGTGCTCGCCAGCGCGACGTACGAACTGGATCTGTGGGGTAAAAATCGGGAAGCGCTGCGCTCGGCGATCTCCCAGGAGAAAGTCGCCGCGGCCGAGGCGCAGCAGGCGCGGCTGACGCTGGCAACATCGGTGGCACGTGCCTACAACCAGCTCGCGCAACTGTACGCGCTGCGTGAAGTCGCGCAGCGCGAGATCTCGAACCGCGCCGATGTAGGCGCCATCACGCGAGGGCGCCTCGCCGCAGGCTTGGATACCGAAGTTGAGCGCCGCACCGCTGAGGGCAACATAGCGACAAGCAAGGCCTCGCTGACTGACCTGGACGGACAGATCACCACGACGCGATACCAACTCGGTGCACTGCTCGGCAAGGGTCCGGACCGCGGGTTGCGTATCGCGACGCCGCGGCTGGGCGTGGGTGGCAGCGTCGCGCTGCCGGCGAACCTGCCGGCGGACCTGTTGTCGCGCCGCCCGGACATCGTCGCCGCACGTTGGCAGGTGGAGGCCGCCATGCACGACATCAAGGTGGCCAAGGCCGAGTTCTTCCCGGACATCAACCTGAGCGCCGGTTTCGGTTTCGATGCTTTCGGCTGGGGCCGGTTCCTGCAGTCCGGCAGCCGCCAGATCCAGGCTGGACCGGCGCTCCACTTGCCGATCTTCGACGGCGGCACGCTGCGCGCGAACCTAAAAAGCAAGCTTGCCGACTACGACAGCGCGGTGGCGAACTACAACCAGACGCTGATCGGCGCACTGAACGATGTCGCGACCCAGGTGGCTGCGATCCGCTCGGTTGACCAGCAACGCGTCGACGCGCAAGCCGCCTACGACGCGAGCAAACGCGCGTACGAGTTGGCGGTGATCCGCTATAAGGCCGGCCTGGCGCCGCAATTACAGGTGCTCTCCGCCGACAGCCTGCAGCTGGCGCAGCAGCAGACTATGGTCAATTTGACAATGCGTCGACGCGACCTGCAACTGGCCCTGATCAAGGCGCTAGGCGGCGGTTTCGACGCGAACGGCACCGTGCTCGGCGCCACCGAGCCGGTCCAATGATGAGCCAACCTGCACATGTGGCCGCCCGGCCATGCCAATGAATCAAACTTGAGGACACGGAGCGATTGATGAGCAGCCCCCAACAACAAAGCGCCACGCCCGACGCAAACGCAGGCAATGGCAAACGCCGGCGCCTGATGGCGCTGATAACCATTGTGATCGTCATTGCCGCGATCGCCTACGGCGCGTATTACCTACTGATCGCGCGGTTTTATGAGGAAACCGACGACGCATACGTCAACGGCAATGTCGTGCAGATCACGCCGCAGGTCACCGGCACCGTGACCGCGGTAAAGGCGGACGACACTCAGGTCGTGCAGAAGGGTCAGCCGCTGGTACTGCTTGATCCGGCTGATTCACGCGTCGCGCTGCAACAGGCTGAAGCCGATCTGGCGCAGACCGTGCGCCAGGTTCGTACGCTGTACGTGAACAACAACCAGTATCAGGCCGCGGTCGCGCAGCGCCAATCCGATCTATCGCGCGCGCAGGATGACTTGCGTCGCCGTTTGACGATCGCCCAGACCGGCGCGGTATCGCAGGAGGAAATCTCGCATGCGCGTGACGCGGTCAAGGCTGCACAGGCTGCTCTCGACATCGCGCAGCAGCAGCTGGCATCCAACCGCGCGTTGACCGCCAACGTCGCGATTGCACAGCATCCGAACGTGCTGGCGGCCGCGGCCAAGGTCAGGGATGCCTACCTGAACTACGCGCGCAACACCCTACCTGCACCGGTGACCGGTTATGTCGCCAAGCGCAGCGTGCAAGTGGGCCAGCGCGTCTCGCCCGGCACGCCGCTAATGGCGATCGTGCCGCTGAATGAGGTCTGGGTCGACGCAAACTTCAAGGAAGTCCAGCTCAAGCACATGCGCATCGGCCAACCGGTTAAGGTCGTCTCCGACGTCTACGGCTCATCGGTCGTGTACCACGGCAAGATCCAAGGCTTTTCAGCCGGTACCGGCTCGGCCTTTTCGCTATTGCCCGCGCAAAACGCCACCGGCAACTGGATCAAGGTCGTGCAGCGCCTGCCGGTGCGCGTGCAACTCGATCCCGAGGAGTTGAAGCAACACCCGCTGCGCATCGGCCTGTCAATGACCGCCAACGTGTCGATCAAGGACGAGCAAGGCGGCGAGCTTGGCAACGCACCGACCACGGTGTACCAGACCGACGTGTTCGACGAGTACGGCAAGCAGGCCGACGCGCAAATCGAACGCATCATTCGCCAGAACGACGGCAGCGGCGACACTGCCGCCCCCGCGGCGGACACGGCCAAGCCGGCCCCGGCCCCGGCCACAGCCCGGCACGCCGCACGATAGGGCCACGTCATGAGCCAGACACAAGCGCCTCACCCACCGCTGTCGGGCATGCAACTGGTGGTCGGGACCATCGCGGTCTCGCTCGCCGTGTTCATGAACGTGTTGGACACGTCGATTGCCAATGTCGCGATCCCGACTATCTCGGGTGACCTTGGCGTATCGTCGGATCAGGGCACATGGGTCATCACCTCGTTCGCCGTCGCCAACGCGATCTCCGTGCCGCTGACCGGCTGGCTGACCGAGCGGATCGGCCAGGTTCGGCTGTTTCTCGCATCGATCGTGCTGTTCGTCATCTCATCGTGGTTGTGCGGGCTGGCGCCATCGCTGCCGTTCCTACTGGCGTCGCGCGTGCTCCAGGGCGCGGTGGCCGGCCCCATGATCCCGCTGTCGCAAACGCTGTTGCTGGCGAGCTACCCGCGCTCCAAGTCCTCGATGGCGCTCGCGCTATGGGGCATGACCACGCTCGTCGCGCCCGTGCTCGGCCCGATCCTGGGCGGGTGGATCTCCGATAACTATTCGTGGCCGTGGATCTTTTACGTGAACATCCCGGTTGGGATCATCGCCGCGATCGCGACGTGGGTGATCTTCCGCAAACGCGACTCCGAGGTCAAGCGCGCGCCGATCGACGGTGTCGGGCTGATGCTACTCGTGCTGTGGGTCGGCTCGTTACAGATCATGCTCGACAAGGGCAAGGACCTCGATTGGTTCAACTCGACAACGATCATCGTGCTGGCACTGGTTGCAATTGTCACCTTCGCGTTCTTTGTCGTATGGGAGCTGACCGACAAGCACCCGGTCGTCGATCTGTCGTTGTTTCAGCGGCGCAATTTCACCGGCGGCACGGTGGCGCTGTCGGTCGGCTACGGATTGTACTTCGGTAACCTGGTCCTGCTGCCCTTGTGGCTGCAAACGCACATCGGCTATACCGCCACACAGGCGGGACTGGTCATGGCGCCGGTCGGCATCTTCGCGATTCTGTTGTCGCCACTAACCGGCAAATACATGCCCAAGACCGATCCACGCTACATCGCGACCGCGGCGTTCACCGTGTTCGCATTGTGTTTCTACCTGCGCTCGCAGTACACGACCGGCGTCGATACGTTCGCGCTGATGGTGCCTACGTTTATCCAGGGCATCGGCATGGCCGGGTTCTTCATCCCGCTAGTGTCGATCACGCTGTCCGGCTTGCCGCCGCATCGGATCGCCGCGGCCTCGGGTCTGTCCAACTTCGTGCGGATCATGTGCGGCGGCATTGGCACGTCCATCTTCCAGACCGCATGGGACCATCGCACCATCCTGCATCATGCGCAATTAGCGGAGCAAACTGGTCAATTCAGCCCGGTATTCGGGCAATCGGTCGCTCAGATGCGCGCGCTGGGCATGAGTGAAGCCCAGTCATATGGGATGGTCAACCATCTAATGACGCAACAGGCCGCGCAATTGGGGGTCAACGATCTGTTCTACCTATCCGCCGCGATCTTCATCGCACTAATTGCGTTGATCTGGATTACTAAGCCTGAGCGCGGCAGCGGCAGCGATGCGGGGGCTGCGGCATCAGCCGCACATTGAACGCCGGGTTCGGCGCGACGGGTAACCGCATGCAGACCGCCCGCCGCGCTCCCCGTTCCAGCACCTCGGCAACTTCGCCCTCTGACCACGCCGAGTCGTGGTTGCAGCAAACGCGCTTGTTGTGCGCAGTCCGCGGCAATGGCCCGTTTTCGCAACATCAGTGTCGGCCATATACTGGCCACATATAAGCCGTTCGTAATTCAAATGCCCAGTTCGATAATTTGCACTATAAATTAATGGGGACGATTTAACATTTGCGTCCGGAATCGATCTACGGGGGCAACGTGCCAAACACATGGTTTAAAAACTGTTCTCATTATTTGGCGGCCTGCGTCAAACCCGACGTTATGGATTGTGAACCGCAACGCCCGTCACGATCGGCCGGTTCCACATCGAATCGAGCCAACGCATTGACAAAGCTCAAGGCACTTCGGCGACCGCCATGGCGTAAGAGCAACGCGTCGCGCGATTCTCGCGCCAGTACGCCTAAAACAGATGCCACGGTCTCTACGCCACACTTGCTGAGATTGCCCAACGAAATTCACATGACCATCGCGAAGATGGTCGGCATCGAACCGGATTGGACGAGTCCGTACACATCCTACGTCAACAATCTGCAACAGCTTTCGTCGGTGATACCTGGTTTGTCCGAATGGCTAAAGCCGGAATTGGAGAGCGCCAAGCTCGCGCAGCAGGCCAGCGATTTAAAGCAGCTCAACGAACCGGAGCGAGTTGACAAATTCAAGGAAATCTTTACGCGCGCAATGGCATTGCAACCTCGGCGCCCTCAGGTGGAAGCCTATGTCATTGGTCAGATGCACTGCCTGCCGACATACGACGCGTATCGTGCAGCACAACACGTCACCGCCAAACTCAAGCAGTCCGCCCCCCACGAGTGCCACGCACAGTATATTGCGTTATCTAGAGAAATACCGCGCGTCGTTAAGGCGACACCACGCATCATTGGCGACTGGCGATCCCCTCCGGACACTCGTGCCAACCTGAACGCATTGCTGCTCCAACTGGTCGACGCCGCGTCCCAGCTGCCGCCGCACTCGAATAGTGCCAACGAGAAAATCACCAAGAAGAGAGCGACTGAAGCTATGCTAGCGGCCGTGCTGCCCATGCTCTCTGCGCAAGACTTGGTGCCCCGTTTTGATGCGCTGGTGAACATAGCACACACCATCAGTCCCAAGCTGGTGGCAGTGCTTGCGTCACGACTGCCAACACTTTTACTACTTCCAGCAGAAGAGCGTGCTGCGAAGTTCGATAACTTACTGTCCATTGTACAGAAGCATGACGGTGCGTCGGCGCCAACGCTCGCGGCTCAACTCTATGTCCTTTCCGATAACGACCAGCCTGCACGCTGGCACGCGCTGCTGCAAGTGGCAATACAACACCGCATCGCAGGCATGATCCAGCCTTTGCTAAATGCCGCAGTCTATCTTCCCGGCGAAGATGCTGGCGCGGCGTGTGCAGCAGTTCGCCACCTTGCAGACCAATCGCTGAACCCATCCAAGGATCGGGACGCCAATGTCATATTGGCCGCTGTTGCTGGCAAACTAAGTGCCATTCCGCAGGCAGAGCAACAGCCGATGTACGAATGGCTGCTTCGTCAAGTCAACAAGTTTCCAACACAAGAGCAGGTTTTAGAACGGTCGGCATTACGCTCACGTGTTGAACTGCTATCCTGCCTCGTGACGGAAATACACCGTTCGCCAGATGACAAAAAGCGCGAAGTTTTCGACATGCTGACCCGTATGCTAGATTGCGCCACGCCACACAATAGTCGCGACGCGCAGACTGCGCTTGAAGACCCATTTCGACTCCGAGGCAGACCCGCCAATTTTTCGCCATCCTCGCAACCTTGGATAGAACAATGGAGCAAGCGGTGCACGGATCCCACCCAGTCGCGTCTGGCACGCATTGCATTCTCCTGCGGATAGCATCACAGAGCAGGAACAATCGGTAACGCACTGATCCATCAGTGCCACGATATCCGCTGGCCGCACCAAAAGGCACCCAAAGGTACCCAAAGGTACCGGCACCATGTAGGCTACATCGAGCACTGGAAAATTTCGTTTTCCTGTCGATGACATCTACCTTACCAGCCCCAGCGCTGACGTCATGACTATGCTGCGCAGCACATGGCAACTTACCATGATCATGAAACATTGCCCAATGCGATACAGCCCGTCGCATTGGGCGCCATGACCAATGCTGAGTGGCATGATCGACACAGCGTTAGCTGGTAGTAGGAAGCGTGCCCGCCAGCTCCTGGGTTAAACGGCTTAAAAATGAAAATACGTGATGTCAAGAAACTGGTTCGCTTATTTACCTTGCATGACAGGCGCATGTGGCGCCTCTGAGTCCCCGGACGCCGACACTGCATTGGCTGAGCCCAATCAAATGCCGGTAAAGTCACGCGACTATCGTTTGGACGTGTCAGCGTCACTGCCGCGCAGCGCGGCCTCGGAAGTCCCGCCGACGCGCCATCCCACAATCAAACAGCCAGTGCGCACGCGGACGCTAACGAAGCTGCCACTAGAAGTGCTGGAGATCATCGCCTGTCGAGTCGCTGAACCTACGACAAACATCAATCAAACCACCGCTTATCGTCACCTGTGGTCGTTCGCGACCGCGTCGCGCCAAACGTGGCACGCTTCGCAGCGGCAAATACCAGCAGCGCAGGTTCACGCGCGTGCGATGGACCTGGGCAGCGATGACCAGCAAGCACCGCTGCAGGAGTTCAAAGACATCTTCAACGCCGCTCGCCAGTTGCCCCTGGGTAAGGCGAAGCTTCAAGCATATGTAATCGAACAAATCGAGTGGATGCAGGACGGGCACCTGGACGCAATTCAGTGGACACTGTCCGAGCTTGCGAAGCAACCGACACATGCAAATGCCACCCCGTACCGCGCATTGATCAACGTGCTACCCAAAATCTTTAATCACGTGTGTCACCGTTTTGACAGCCCCCGCGATGCCATCATGCCGGAGCACTCTGCGCAGCGAGCGGCATTCAATGTAGGGCTCGACGCGATCGGCCAGTTGCATGGACCGGACAAAGTGGACGCCATTGAGGTCATGGTATCGCTGTTGGAGCGTTTGCCCGATGATGAGCGCGCAGCCAGTTTCGACGCATTGGTGCATGCCGCGATAGTTGTCTCGCCCACTTCAATAGCGGATCTCGTGCCATGCCTACAATGGCTGGAAAGCACCGAACAGCAAGACCGTTTGGATATCTTGATATCAATTGCAGCTCAGTATAGCGACGCGGACGCGGTCGAGCCGCTAATCACCGCCACCGCGGCGATGCACCACGCTACCGATGCCGACACAGCACGATCCGATGCCACCGCGCCGCCGTCGGCGGCAGAGCAGCAGAATCGATGGGACCAAGTGCTAGCACTAAGTCACACGTTGTGGCGCTCGGGCAAAATGACGATCGAGCAGTTCAATGACGCGCTTTCGCTGCTCGAATCGATCTCGGAAATACTGCCCGCCGAACAGCGACAAAGGACTGCGGCGTGGCTCGAGAGTCAATTCAACGAAATAGCACAACGAACCGGCGCTAACTGCGAGGGGCGATCAGGCGTTCTGGACATAGCACACCGTGCTGGCACCGACCGAGTCCAAGCAGCCGACGCCCGTCAGCGTCATATACCCTGACCCTGACGTCGTCACCCACGTTCGACGCACGCACCAACCGCAACCGCTGACCGTGCGTGAAGCGCCGGGCCATCTCGGCATCCAGCTCAATTGGCTCAAACGTTGACAATAACGCGTCGACCGGTTGCAGACAGGCTAAACGTCGCGGCTCATCCGCATCAGACAGTTCGTCCAGCGTCACGGCATCGTTCAATGTCAATGCTCCGACACCGGTGCGGCGCAGCATCGTCAAATGCGCACCGCAACCCAGCGCTTCACCAATGTCCTCGGCCAGCACGCGAATATAGGTGCCCTTGCTGCATGTAACCCGAATCGTCACGGACGCCGCAGCGTCCAGCGCGCACGTGATGCACGCCAACGCATGGATCGTCACCGCCCGCGCTTCACGCTCGAGCGTCTGGCCTGCCCGCGCGTATTCGTAAAGGGGCTTGCCGTCGCGCTTAAGTGCCGAGTACATGGGCGGCACCTGCATGATTGGGCCCCGGAACGCGGTGAGCGCCGCGTCAATCGCCGCCCGGTCGCACGTAACAGGCCGCGTCTGTAGCACCTCACCCTCGGCGTCGCCAGTCGTCGTGCGCACACCAAGCTTCAGCGTCGCGTCATAGGTCTTGTCCGCATCGAGCAGATCCTGCGAAAACTTGGTCGCCTCACCAAAACACAGCGGCAACAGCCCAGACGCAAGCGGGTCCAGCGTTCCGGTGTGCCCTGCCTTCTTCGCGTTAAACAAGCGCTTAGCGCGCATCAGCGCGTCATTGCTGGACAGTCCGACCGGCTTGTCCAGCAGCAACACGCCGTCCACGGCACGCCGGGCGATGCGTGGTCGCGCCGGATCGAATCGTTGCGTCATATCGATGCCATGTTCCGGCGCTCAGTCGTCCTTGGCACGCGTCGCGTTCGCCTCGTCGATCAGTCGCGACATCTGTACGGCCTTCTCGATCGACTCATCGAACATAAAGTGCAACGTTGGCACCGTATGAATGTGCAAGCGCTTGAATAACAAATTGTGCAAGTGGCCAGCCGCGTGATTGAGTGCTTCTTGCGTCTGCCGAGGGTCTGCGGTCAGCGTCGTGAAAAAAATCTTCGCGTGCGCGTAATCCGGGGTCAGCTCGACTGCCTGGATCGTCACCAGTCCAATCCGCGGATCCTTGACTTCACGCGCGATCAACTCCGACAAATCCCGCTGGATTTGGTCAGCGATCCGCACATTGCGATCGCCACTGCTGCGTTTTTTCCGCATAGTCCATTCCTGCCAACAAAAAAGGCGGAGCCCGACGGCCCCGCCCCTAGCACTGGTGCATCGAATTACAGCGTGCGCGCCACCTCGGTGACTTCGAACACCTCGAATTGATCACCTTCCTGGATGTCGTTAAAGTTCTTCAGCGACAGGCCGCACTCGAAGCCCTGCTTCACTTCCTTCACGTCGTCCTTGAAGCGCTTGAGCGAATCAAGCTCGCCGGTATGGATCACCACGTTGTCGCGCAGCACCCGTACTGATGCGTTGCGCTTGACAACGCCGTCGGTCACCATACAGCCGGCGACCGCACCGACCTTGGGCACCTTGAACACCTGTCGTACTTCAACCGTGCCGATCACCGCCTCGCGTTTTTCCGGCGCCAGCATGCCGGACATCGCAGCCTTCACTTCGTCTACCGCATCATAGATGATGTTGTAGTATCGGAGGTCGACACCGTTCGACTCGGCCAGCCTGCGCGTCTGGGCGTCAGCACGCGTGTTGAAGCCAATGATAACGGCCTTGGACGCGGTCGCCAGGTTGACGTCCGTTTCGCTGATGCCGCCCACTGCGCTGTGCACAATCTGCACGCGCACTTCGTCAGTCGACAGCTTCTGCAACGCATGTACCAACGCTTCCTGCGAGCCTTGCACATCGGCCTTCACGATCAGCGGCAGGTTCTGCACTTCGCCAGCACCCATCTGCTCCAGCATGCTTTCGAGCTTCGCGGCCTGCTGCTTCGCCAGCTTCACGTCGCGGAACTTGCCTTGCCGGAACAGCGCGATTTCACGCGCCTTGCGCTCGTCCGGCAGCACGATGACTTCCTCGCCGGCGTTCGGCACCTCGGACAGCCCTTGGATCTCGACCGGAATCGATGGCCCCGCCGACTTCGCCGCCTTGCCGAACTCATCGGTCATCGCCCGCACGCGGCCATAGGCGGAGCCCGCCAGTACGACGTCGCCACGCGACAGCGTGCCGGACTGCACCAGGATCGTTGCGACCGGGCCCTTGCCCTTGTCCAGCTTCGCCTCGATCACGATACCCTTGGCAGGCGCCTCAATGGGCGCCTTCAATTCGAGCACCTCGGCCTGCAACAACACGTTCTCGAGCAGGTCGTCAATGCCTTGTCCGGTCTTTGCGGATACCTCAATGAACGGCGCGTCACCACCGTACTCTTCCGGCACCACGCCTTCCGCGACCAATTCCTGCTTCACCCGATCCGGATTCGCGTCGGGCTTGTCGATCTTGTTGATCGCCACGACGATCGGCACACCGCCTGCCTTTGCATGCGAAATCGCCTCCTTCGTCTGTGGCATCACGCCATCATCGGCCGCAACCACCAGGATCACGATGTCGGTCGATTTCGCGCCCCGCGCCCGCATCGCGGTAAATGCCTCGTGGCCCGGTGTATCGAGGAACGTAATCACACCACGCGGCGTCTCGACGTGGTATGCGCCGATATGCTGCGTGATGCCCCCCGCCTCGCCCGCAGCAACCTTCGCGGTACGGATATGGTCGAGCAGAGACGTCTTGCCATGGTCGACGTGGCCCATCACCGTGACGACCGGCGGGCGCGGTAGCGCCTCGGCATCGGCCACCTCGCCTTCGATCAGCAACGCTTCCGGGTCGTCAAGCTTCGCGGCGAGCGCATGATGACCCAGTTCCTCGACGACGATCATCGCGGTTTCCTGGTCCAGCACCTGGTTAATCGTCACCATCTGGCCGAGTTTCATCATCACCTTGATGACCTCGGAGGCCTTGACGGCCATCTTATGCGCGAGGTCGGCCACGGTGATCGTCTCCGGCACGTGTACTTCACGCACGATCGGCTCGGTCGGCACCTGGAAATTCGTCTGCGCATCTTGATGCTTGCCACGGCCGCGCGGACCACCCCGCCAGCCACGGTCCACACCACCGCTTGAATCACCGCGCGTCTTGATGCCGCGCCGCTTCGCCGCATCGTCTTGCCAACCACTCTTGCCCGGAACTTTCTTCTTGTCGCCGGACGGCGCAGCCGTCGGCGCCGACACCGGTTTCTTCGCACCGGCGGCCGGTCGGGCCGGCGCTGCCGCGCCCGCCGGCCTGGCCGGCTTGTGCAGCGTGCCCTTTGCCTCAGCGGTCTTGGCCGGTTCAACCGGCTTTGGCGGTTCAGGCACCTTGACCATTGCTTTGCGCGGCGTCGCCATCATTTCGCGGATCGCGCGCGCCTCGGCTTCCGCCGCTTCCCGTCGCTTGCGGATGGCTTCCTGCTCCAGGCGTGCCTTGTCGGCGGCGGCGCGGGCATCGTCGGCGGCCTTCTTCGCTGCCTCCCGCTCGGCGGCGCGCTCGGCCGCCGCACGAGCGTCGTCAGCGGCAGCTTGTTGGCCGGCCGGTTGCGGCACATCGTGATTGCGCTGTTGCTCGGCCACTTGCTGGGCGGCCGCACGCGCTTGCGCTTGCGCCTGCTCCTGGGCCGCTTGCGCCTGGGCCTGCTCCTGGGCCGCCTGCGCCGCGCGCCGCGCCGCTTCCTCCTCGGCGCGACGCCGTTCCGCCTGGGCCGCCTCTTCGCGGGCACGCCGCTGCGCTTCCTCGCGCTCAAGGCGCTCCTGCCGCTCCCGCAATTCGCGCGCTTGCTGGGCCAGTGCCTCGGCTTCGAGACGCGCCTGCTCCTCGCGACGCGCAAGCTCGGCCGTTGCACTGTCCTGGTCCTCGCCGTTCGGCACTTCGGTACCTGGCTCGTCGCGCTTGACGAACACCCGCTTCTTGCGGACTTCGACCTGGATCGTGCGAGCCTTGCCGGTTGCGTCGGCCTGCTTAATTTCTGACGTCTGCCGGCGCGTCAGCGTGATCTTGCGCTTGTCGCCGTCAGCGCTGCCGTGCGACTTGCGCAAGTGATCCAGCAAACGCGCTTTGTCCGCTTCGGACAGCACGTCGTCAGCGCTAGCTTTCTGCACACCCGCAGCTTGAAGCTGTTCGAGCAGAAGGCCTGCAGGCATCTTTAGTTCCGCGGCAAATTGGGCTACGTTGTTGCTCGCCATTCATCCCTCTTGAGGCAAGGACAGCGGTCCTTGCAGTTGACATCCCGGTGCGGCCTATCGGGCCGCGTCATTTCAATGCGCCATCATAATCTCGCTTCGCGCCCGTCACTGGAACCAGTGCTCGCGCGCCTTCATGATCAGCGCCTTCGCGGCCTCCTCGTCGATGCCGGTCATCTCGACCAACTCATCGACGGCCAACTCGGCCAGATCATCACGCGTGTGTATCTCGTGCTCGGCGAGCTTAGCAAGCAACTCCCGATCCATCCCCTCGAGGCTCTTCAGCTCGAGCGACGCGTTTTCGACCTTTTCCTCATTCGCAATCGCCATCGTCAGCAGCGCATCGCGCGCGCGATTGCGCAACTCGTGCACCGTGTCTTCGTCGAACGCCTCGATCTCGAGCATCTCGTTGAGCGGCACGTACGCGATCTCCTCGAGGCTCGTGAAGCCTTCGTCGATCAAGATGTCAGCGACCTCCTCATCGACGTCCAGCCGCTCCATGAACAGGTCGCGCAGCACCTTGCGCTCTTGCGACTGTTTCTCGGCGGACTCGTCCGGCGTCATGATATTGATCTGCCAGCCGGTCAGCTCGCTGGCGAGCCGCACGTTCTGGCCACTTCGGCCAATCGCGACAGCCAGCTCGTTCTCGTCAACGACGACATCCATCGCGTGCTTTTCCTCGTCAACGACGATTGATTGCACGGCAGCCGGCGCAAGGGCGCCGATCACGAACTGGGCAGGATCTTCTGACCATAGCACGATATCGACGTTCTCGCCACCCAACTCGTTGCGCACTGCCTGCACGCGCGAACCGCGAATGCCGACGCACGTGCCGATCGGGTCGATGCGCTTGTCATAGGCGACCACCGCGATCTTCGCCCGCACGCCGGGGTCACGCGCTGCCGACTTGATTTCGAGCAAGCCCTGCTCGATCTCCGGTACCTCGAATTCGAACAGCTTCATCAGAAATTCGGGCGCGGTGCGCGATAGCTCGATCTGCGGCCCCCGCGCCGTGCGATCGACCTTGGCGATATATGCACGCACGCGATCGCCGATGCGCAGATTCTCTTTCGGGATTAGTTGGTCGCGGCGCAGCAACGCCTCAACCCGCCCCGATTCGACGACTAGGTTGCCCTTGTCGAGCCGCTTTACCGAGCCGGTCATGATCTTCTCGCCGCGCTCGAGGAAATCATTCAGAATCTGTTCCCGCTCCGCATCGCGCACCTTCTGCAGAATCACTTGCTTGGCCGCTTGCGCCCCAATGCGACCGAATTCGATCGACGGAATCGGCTCTTCGATATAACCGTCCAATTGCGCATCCGGATCCTGCTCGCGCGCCTCAAACAGCAAGATTTCCTGGTCCGGCTGTTGCAAGCCCGCCTCGTCCGGCACGATGCGCCAGCGGCGAAAAGTCTCATGCTCGCCAGACTCGCGGTCGATCGACACGCGTATGTCGACATCCTCGTCGAAAAGCTTCTTCGTGGCGGAAGCGAGCGCGGCCTCGAGCGCGGCGAATACCACATCCTTGTTGACGTTTTTCTCGCGCGCCAGCGCATCCACCAGCATCAACACTTCGCGACTCATTGTTTGCGGCTCCTAAAATCGACTTGCGGAACAAGACGAGCACGGTCCATGTCGGCGAGCGTAAAATCGAGCCTCGCCGGGCCGTCTTTTCCTTCAAATTCCAAACCTATCGTGTCGCCATTGGGCGCGTGCAGGATGCCGCGGAACGATTTTCGGCCGCCCAGCGGCTGCTTCAGCGTCACCATCACTTCGCTGCCAGCGAAACGTTCGAAATCTGCCCGTTTCTTCAGCGGCCGGTCTAGCCCCGGCGACGAAACCTCGAGACGTTCATAGTCGATATTCTCGACGGTCAGCACGTGCTGAAGCTGGCGCGTCACCTTCTCACAATCGTCTATCGCGATGCCCGCCGGCTGGTCGATAAACACGCGCAGCATGCCGCGGCCGGAGCGCTCCAAATCGACAAGCTCGTATCCGAGCCCGGTAACGGTATTTTCAATCAGTTCCGACAATTGCACGTTGTTTGACCTCATGCAGCACGGACCGCGCGCAACGCGCGTACCGGTTTCCTGTTTCGCAGTACCGGGCACGCTCGTGCAACGCGGCGCACGCAAGCGGCAGTACTGCGAAGCAGCGTCATCGGGCCATCCCCGCCACGATAACGACGCACTGCGGCAACGGCAAAAAAAAATGGGCGCCAACACGCCCATCTTCTTTTTACCGGTGGTCGCGCCTCGAGCCGCACCTTAACTAATAAGACGTGTGCCCAGCGACTGCGAAATTATAGCGTTTTTCGCCGCGACCCGCAATCTACGCCGCATATCGAAACCGAAACGTGGCCACGCGACGACACGCGCGCGGCGCGTCGGCACGCCATGCCGCGCACGAGGGACGCCTTCGGCAAGCGCACGCTTAACGACCGCGCGGGCGCCCCCGCGGTGCACCGCCCTGACGCACGCCATCTTGCCGCGGCGCCGTCTGCGCACCGCGACCGCCACGCGGCTTGCCCTTTTGCGCACGGTTGCCGCCCTTGCCAGATGCCTGGTTGCCGTTAACGTCACGGTTATCGTGTTTGCCGCCCGTCATATTGCCGTGCCCGTGCGCAGCGGCAAAGCCGGTATACCCGGGCACCGGCGGCGTGGACGAAGTCCAGTTCGCGCCGCCGCGCGCACCGCGGCCAAATCGCCGCTGCGGACCTGGCGCATCGTAGCTAATATAGCCGAGCGCCGTTTGCATCGGATCGGGTTGGCGACGCGGCGTCGCCTTACTGCGCTCCGCCTTGTCCTCGCCCGGCCCTTTCAGCCCGACGGCTGACATCAACGCGCGCACCTGGTTGTCCTCGAGTTCTTCCCAGCGGCCACGCTTGAGGCCACGCGGCAGCACGATCGGGCCATGGCGCGTGCGGATCAATCGGCTGACGGTCAGGCCCACGGCTTCGAACATGCGACGCACCTCGCGGTTGCGCCCTTCTGCAAGCGCCACGTGGTACCAGCGATTGGTGCCTTCGCCACCCCCATCCTGAATGCGCAGGAAGCTCGCCGGACCGTCATCGAGCTCGACGCCGCTGAGCAGCTTTTGCCGCGCGCTCTCGGCCAATTCGCCGATGACCCGCACCGCATATTCGCGCTCAACCTGGTAGCGCGGATGCATGAAGCGGTTTGCGAGGTCACCAGACGTGGTCAGCAACAACAAGCCTTCGGTATTGAAATCCAGCCGACCGACGGCCAGCCATTTCGCCGTCTTCATCGGCGGCAGCTTGTCGAACACCGACGGGCGACCTTCCGGATCCGCGTGGCTGACGATCTCGCCTGCCGGCTTGTGATAGATCAGCACGCGCGGCGGCTTGTTCGGCAGCTTGCGCTTGACCGGCTTGCCATTGATGCGCACCTGGTCGGTTGGCATGATCCGCTGGCCGATGTGCGCCGGCTCGCCATTGACCGACACGCGCCCAGCAATAATCAATTCTTCCATTTCACGACGCGAGCCCATGCCGGCCTCGGCAAGCACCTTGTGCAGCTTCGGCGCATCGTCGTCGGCCGACAACGCGCGCTTGCCAGCGGGCACGCCACCCTTGCGGCCGCGCCGCAGCATTGGCGCGCGCACACTACCCGCACCGGTGTTGTCGGCATCGAACGCCGGCGACGTGACGTAGGCAAATACGTCGTCGTCACGCCCTCCGGCTTTCGGGGAACCGCCGGCCGGCGCCGCGCTGGCGTCACGCCTCGCGCGCGGCTCGCGACGGGGCGCGTCGGCATCGCGGCGCGCCTCAGGGTCACGCTTGGCGCCCTTGCCCTGACGCTTGTTGGCGGGGTCCTTACGGGGCATGCGTACATGCGCGACCACCTCGCCGTCGGGCGGCGCCTCAGTCACTGTGGCCGGCGCAGCACCGATGGCATCGGTCGCCTTCGACTTGGCCACCGCACGACGGCGAGCGATCAGGCTGCGCGGTCCGCGGCGCAAACCGCGCCGTGGCCGCTCTTCGCCTTCGCCGCCTTCCGCGGCCGGCAGCACCGGCAAGGCGCGCTGGCCCGCATCGCGATCGTCCACGGCCGCCACGCGGGCAGGACCGGACTCGGGAGAATCGGGATCGTGGTTCTCGTTCAAAACAACCTCTGAGTGTCAGAATGCCGGCATGCGCCATTTGGCTGCGCCGGGGTCGGTGTACGTGTCACGTCAAACGTCGCGCGATATCGGGTCGCTCGGCGCTTGCTCGTTAATCTTCTCGACGTCGCCAGGTGCGGTCGCCGCTACTGGATGCGCGTGTCTGGCATGCTCGTCACCCCCGTCGGTATGGCTGTGCGCTGCTGGGTCAACTACCAGATCGTGCACGGGCGGAACCGCGCACCTCTGGGCAGCATCACGGTGGCCACCCACGGCCGGGACCGGGGTCGCGAGCTCCGCGACGGTGGGCGCCGCTTCGGCGCTCTCGCCCGTCACAGGCTCTGGCTGGGGCGACGCCGCCGAATCATCGCCTGCGGCGTCGCGCGCTAACCCGGCTGCCTCACCGATCACCGCAGCGCGACACGGTTCCGCGTCGCCCTCGGCAAACTCGATGGCGCGCTGCGCCAGCAGATCGGCCTGCCCCTGCGGTCTCGGGTCAGACAGCGGCGGCAACTCGTCCAGCGTGGCCATACCGAGATCGTCCAGGAACTGCTTAGTCGTCGCGTACAGCGCCGGCCGCCCGGGCACATCACGATGCCCGATCACCTCGACCCATCCTCGGTCCTCCAGTTGCTTGATGACCTGCGTATTGACCGTGACACCGCGAATCTCCTCAATATCGCCACGCGTGACCGGCTGACGATACGCAATGATCGCGAGCGTCTCGAGCACTGCACGCGAATACTTTGGCGGCTTCTCCGGATTGAGCCGATCCAGAAATGCGCGCATTGCCGGACGGCTCTGGAATCGCCATCCCGTTGCCACCGATACCAACTCGACACCCCGATCGCGCCAGTCCGTGCGCAGCTCTTCGAGCAGCGCCCGGATCGTATCAGCCGAGATCGCGTCGGCAAACAGCCGGCGCATGTCGCTGACCCTGAGCGGCTCCTGCGCGCAAATCAAAGCAGTCTCGAGGACGATTTTCGCCTCTTGGGTATTCATTCAGCTGGACCAGACCTGTTTGGTCAATGAACCGGATCAAAAGCGCCTGAACAACGCGCATGACGAAAGACCGCGCTCGCCCGCTTCTGGTCGATCATATTGATGGGAGCACGCCCGGAGGTTGGCAGAATGACCACGGGCCATACCGAGCCGGGAAGCCAGAGGAATTCCGTAAGGAACCGCGTGACTGAACGTTATAGTACGCAAAAAAACACAAAGCGTAAAGATCAGGGCGCGCGCTATGTGCCATGCGTCGTGTGCCGGTGTCGTGCATCCTGCCCAGCGCATCGCGAGGCCACTCATGTCAGATCCTCGGCCCGGGCGGGCAGCGTGCGCACCAGTTCCCATACCGCCTGAGCGGCCGGCGATAGTGAGCGATCGCGACGGCGCACGAGTTCCACCGTGCGCTGCGCGCGCGGCACCAACGCACGCGCGACAAGCCCGGAATTGGCCGGCAACGGCAGCGACAGCCACGGCAGCACACTGATGCCCACGCCAGCCTCAACCAATCCGAACACCGTCGCCGAGTGTCCCAACTCCTGCACGACCGGCGAGACGACGCCATGCTCGCGCAGCACCCGGTCGATGATCGGCCGGCTGCCCGACTCTGGGCCGAGCAGCACCAGCGACTCGCCGGCCAAAGCGCCCCATTGCACCTGCGTGCCGGCGGCCAGCCGGTGATTGGCTGGGCAGACGACGCAAAACGAGTCGGTCATCAACGGCTCGCCAACCAGTTCGTCGGCCGCCAGACCGCCGACGATCACCCCAAAGTCCACTTCGCCGGATTTCACTTTGCGCACCACGTCGCTTTGCACATCGTCACGCAGGCCAAGCTGGATATACGGGAATTGTTGTTGGCAGCGAGCAACGACGCGAGGCATCAGCCGGCACGCAATGGTCGGACTTGCGGCCACGATCACCCGGCCGCGCCGCTGCTCGCTGATCTCCCGTATCTCCTGCAGCACTTGATCTAGGTCGGACAGCAGCCGCGACACGCCGCCCAGCAGATTCGCGCCCGCGTCCGTCGGGCGTACCTCGCGCGTCGTGCGATCGACCAGCTTCAATCCCAGTTCAATCTCCAACTCGCGCACGCAGCGGCTGACGGCCGATTGCGTCAAACCAATTTCATCACCTGCCCGGCTGAAACTTTGCAGACGCGCGACTTCGATGAAGACCCGGAGTTGCCTGAGCGTTACATTCATTTATTGAATTCATAAATGCGCGCAATGATGCAAATCATACGCCGAACTTGCGTGCCGCTGCGCTGCGCGAGTTATGCCGCCATGACGGCGGCGCAGCGAATCTGCTGTGCCACGCGCTGTACATCGGTGCACTATCGGACGTCGATGCGCACCGACGTGGCGCCGCGTGCCTGTGATTGGTGATTGTCCCGATTCCTTATCAGGCCATTCCGTATTGAGATACACAACTAGCCGGACATGCATTCCAGCTGCCGTCGCGGCCGGCCACCGTGGCTGGCGCTGCAGCGTCTGCATGCCGGTCCAATGGCACGGTTTCTGCATTTGCCATGCGCACCAGCCTAGCCAAGGCGGCGAACCAAGCGACGCCCGCTTTTAAGGGGACCAGCGCCCCGCTGCCAGGGTTGCGATCAAGGTGCGCGGTGCGGGGCGGTACACCGGGGTTTGCTTCGTTGAGGTGAAACGATGATGCTGTTCGACGATTTAAAAGATCACGAGTGGGCGCTGGTCGAGGCGCTGTTTTGCGAGGAGCCAGCGCGCGTCGAACGTCGCGGCCGGCCGCGCGTCGAACCGCGCGCCGTGGTCAATGCCGTGCTCTGGGTCTTAACGACCGGGGAAGGATGGTCCAAGCTGCCCGGTCGTTATCCGTCACCGCCGACCTGTCGCCGGCGCTTCGATGAGTGGCAGGCTGACGGCACGCTGGTCGAGATCGTGCGCCGCCTTGCCGGCGCTGGGCGCCAAATCACGTTGCGCGGCCGCATCGGCGCGACGGCCGTCAAGCCCCCCGCGCCACCGAGCCGCGATCGGCTGCGTGGCGCGTTCTGGACCAATCCGGAGTCGTGGCGCGCGCCAGTGAAAATGGCCTGACTTGACGGACTTGACGGACACGCTCAGATCCGCCCGCGTTGCCGGGCGGATCGCTTTTACGGACACGACGCGCGCCTGCTCGGGCCACGAAACGGCAGCTTGTTTCAGTGCGTTTCGCGCCACTGGCTGTTACTCGCGCGGTCGTCCCCCGTCACTGGGCGGCCTGAGACGGTGCTATCGGTACGCTGACCCGACAGCGCGCTCCATCGCCCGGCTGGCCCGGGAAACATTCATTTACTTTTATTTACAGCGGCCCTTCTCCCCCGCGCTTATCGTGGAATCGAAGCAACAGACGCCACCTCGATCGGCCCTGGGGAACAACAATGAGCGTGAAGGTCCGGATCGTCTGCGGCATAGCGCTATGGTCAATCGGCGCGGCCGCTGCCGCAGGATGGTTGGACAGCGGCTACCACAGCGCCGGTGCAGTCGCGCACGCCAGCCGTCCCGAGCACGTCGAGCGCAGCGCGTACATGCCCGAGGCGTTGACTCTGCCGGTACCGCGAGGCGATCTGCGCAGCGATATCGAAAGCAACGCGCGGGCCCAGCGCAATGTGCGGGACTGGCGCAGTCCACCGCCCGGGCGGGGACTACTTCCCCACTGAAGCCCGGAGGCAACGCGTGACGGCGCCCCCCCATTTGTGCATTGCGCACGCGCGGGAACCTGCGCGCGCCCACCCTGTCCGACACTATGCCATGAGCACAGCGTGGCAATGAGTCACATCCGGTATGTTCCCGTATCCGCGCGGATACGGGCTTTTTCCATCGCCCTGCCCGCCGGCAAGCCGCGCTGCGCGATGCTCCCCACCCTCACGGCTGAGGGTCGGCGTGCGCAAGCAGCGACGCGGCCGCGTCACAGGCATAGCGCAGCTCGCGCTCGACAGGCCATGCAGGTAGGCACGCACGGCGCTCCAGTCGCCCCAACTCCGTCTTGCCCCGGGCGCTGAGCACCGCAATATCCACGGGCGCGTGGTAACCTGGCACGAGCGGTGAAGGTTGCCGTGCGGTACCGATCAGCCCCTGCTCGCGCAGGAACTCGAACACTCGCGGTCGACGCGGCCAAGGCACCTGCCGGTATTGCGCGCGCCGCAGGCCCTCCAGCACGGCCTCGTTCGTATAATCCATTCCGCCCTCCACATTGGCACCGGCCAGGGTGGCCGGCGCATTCGACATGTCCGCTTATAATCGTCGCGCCGCGACCAGCTGGGCACCGTCACCGGCGCGGCTCGACCTGGCGCACGGCGGCCCCTTGACACTCACCGCCTAAACTCGATCGCCTCAACCGGCACGCAGCCGGCCGGGACGATGCCTGAAACGATACTTCCATGCTCGTTGCATTCGTTGCACTCCTCTGGCTCGTCGCCATCGCCGTATCGCGCCGCCACCGCCGTATGACCTGCGTCGCGGCGGCGTTTTTCGCCTACCTGTTGTGCGCCGGATGGCTCGGCGAACCGGCGCTGCACGCGCTGGAAACCTGTGTGCCAGCCGCAAGCCCCCCGCGCTACGGCGGCAACGTCGCGATCGTGCTGCTCGGCAGCGGCACTGAATACGACGATGCGCATCGGCTGGTGCCGAAGTTCGACGCGTGGCGACGCATCGACGCGGCAGCCGCGCAATTCATACTATGCCGTGCGCAGCGCGCGCAGTGCACGCTGGTGGTAAGCGGCGGCAATCCCCAAAAACACGAGCACAGCGAAGCGGCCAACTATCAACCGCATCTGGTATCGCACGGGGTGCCGGCGGCCAACATCGTGCTCGAGCCCGACAGCTTGAACACCTATGAAAACGCCCGCAACACCGGCGCGATCCTGCGCCGGCACCACTATGACCAGATCGTGCTGATCACGTCAGCGTACCACCTGCCACGCGCACTGCTCGACTTTCACCACTTCGGCATCGATGTCGTGCCGCTCGCATCCAACCACAGATGGCGACGCCCAAGCTGGCGACCGCACTCCGCCCATGTCATTAACACCAGCATCGCGTGGCACGAATGGATCGGCCTTGCGCAGTTTTACGTCTACCGGCGGATCGGGTGGTTCTGATAGCCCCCAGACCAATCCCGATAGTATGCGCGGAAAAATGACCGCCGAATGGAATTTGTTGTGTCCGCGATATGCAACAAGATGCCACGTCACGGCAAGGTCGTTACAATGTCGCTGCGGATAGCCTATTTGCTGGCTAAAATGCGCGCTCTGCCGGATAGTATGGCACTTCCGGTCATGGGCCCGAGAACGCTGTCACTCTACGGAGATAAAGATGAAGAAAGTGTCCCTGGCATTGCTCGTTTCTTTATTTGCCGCAACGGCATATGCGCAGACCGATCGCGGCGTGACGATGAGCACCGACCCGGCCAAAGCGGCCGACGTCGAACAGCGCGCCCAGGCGCTGGAAGCTGCCCAATCGGAAGCCCCAGTAGCGCCAGCGCCCACGCACGCACCAGCCAAGCATCGCAAGGCTGCCAAGCAGCATAAGGCCGGGCACGCGCAGCAGGCCTTTGAGGCTGGCGCTGCCGCACCGTCGGCAGCAAGCCAGTAACGGCTGCGACCGGCGTGCGGCACGACATACCACACGCTGAGGTGCCATCGGGCCGAAGTCTCGCAGGCTTCGGCTTTTTTATGGGCGTCGGTTTCGTGTTACAGTCCCGCGCCCGATGCACGAGCGCAACGACATAGAGGATGGTGTGAGTAATATCGAACTCGAAATCGAATGGACCGAGGCAGCCTCGAAAAAGATCGACAAGCTGATGCCGCGCACCACGCGCGGCGATGAGCCGTACATCGCGCTGCCACCGATCGAATGCCTGCCCGTTGAGGGTGACGTGTTGTTTCTGGGCCCGCCGGGCAAACAGCAGCCGTTCATCGTCGCGGAGCGGCAGTATCACCACGAGGGCGAAGCGGACTGGACGATCATTTTGATTCTGGACGTCGTCGAAGCGCACTGACGCGTGTGCCGCCGCCCCGGTCAACGCGGAAAAGCCCCTCTTGCAGCACGAGGCACGGACAAAACCGTCGCGCTACGAGGATAAGCAACGGAGTCATCGGCGCCTTGCCCGGGTCAAGGCGGCGCCGGGCTTGGCAATTGGCGCAGCCACGTCGAGTCATACCGGATCGCGACGCGTCGAGTACGCACCGCCATGGTTCGGGCGATGGCAACCCGCTTGCGCGCCCACTGGGGCGCATTCGTTGAATCAGCGGCCAACCTCGGCAGCTACTTATTAAGAAAAGAGAACCTTCCCCGGCAGAGAGCCCATTCGACGATGAGGCGGGACCGGCTGACATGACAGCGCCAGCCGTTACGGCGTCAAGTGACGTCATGGCATACGCGCGGCCTGGCGCGGACTCGCGGCCTGACGCAGATTGCAAGGCGGCGTGCCGTGCGCACGCCGCCCGGGATGACGGTCAGCGCGACTTAGTTGATTAGCAGCGGCGGAGCAGCACAACTGGTTAATCAGCCGCGGCAGGGTCAGTGCAACTGGTCGATCAGCAGCGACAGAATCTGGCGTGCCTGCTTCGAATCGTCGACCTGCCCGCTCTCATCCACAATCGCGACCCTCGTCTGCGTCTCGGTCAGCGCGCGCACATTCACACGGTACTGCTTCGCCGCTTTTTCCTTGCGGCCATGGAATACTTGGCTCCAGAAGCCCTGTTTGGCCGAACTTAAGTCGTTCGGATCGACGTAACGAATGAAATACAGGCCACGCGTGCGATCGCGATCATCGACCGTGAAATTGTTCCGGTCCAACGCCACGCCGACCCGCAGCCACGCATCGTCATAAGACTCGGCAAGCGTAATGTCGGTCGGCCCGGTGGGCGTCGCGGTGGCCCCCGACGCCTTGAGCGCTGCCTGCGACGCACTGGCCGTCGCGTCGGCGGCCTTGGGCGCAGATGCAGCCACCGGCTCCGCGGCCATTGACGCACCGCCCTGCTGGTTACGCGCCAACGCTTGCATCAACCGCTTCAGGTATTCGGCCTCCAGCGCCGGATCATTCGGCCGATCTTCCCACCGGCTTTGCTCGTTGTTCGAGCCGAACAACTGCTCATGCAATCCGCGCTGGCTGATGAACACATACGTTCCGCCGTTCGGCGCGTTTTCAAGCCGCGTGCGGTACTTGTCGCGCAGGCCGGTCGTGTAGCCGGTGCCCAGCGCCTTGGACAACGTATTGCGGATCAGGCCATCCGGCACCTGCGGATGGGTTTCGTACCAGTCCGTCTCCATGATCCCGCGATCGCGCGCGTCCAGCGACAGCACGAAGCCCTGCTCCTGCCAAAAACGCCGCACCTGGGGCCACACTTGTGCGGGCGCCTGCTTGTCAATCACCAGCCAGCGCTGCGTACCCTCACGCTGGATATGTATGCCCTGCACCGGCGGCAGCACCGCGTCGCCCACCGGCGCAAGCGCCGATTGCTGCACCTGCTGCAATCTGGACAGCGACGCCGAGCCGCCTTGAGGCGGCAGCGAACGCTGGTCGGCAATCTCGTGGGCCATGTCCGGGGGCACGGCCAGCGACGACGCCTTTGCCCGCGTGGCACTCTTGTAGTCGATCGCCTGTGGATGGGGCGAACTGCAGGCTGCCACGGCGCCGGCAATGATGGCACCAGCAACAAAGCGCGAGATGAGACGGGTTTGAATCAGTTTCATGGAATCCTTTCCGCATGCACCCGGACCAATGCCCGGCAATCAACCGGCCATTGTACCGATCTCTTTTCGCAAGGTACAAAAATGACGCGCGAACCGTGCTGCCGGCTCGACGCGTCAGTGGTGCACAGCGACCTCGCGCTATGAGCGGCCGGCCCGTGATGCAGGGGCGACGCCCGCCAGCGTGGCGGCCCGCGCGCGCTGTGCGGGGGGGCGACGCGGCGGCAGCGTTGACAGGCGCATCATATGACGCAGCGCCATCAGGCCGCCGATCGTCTCTATGACGGCCGCGGGCACCCACATGATCAGTCCGCCCAGGCTTTGATCCAGCGCCGGCGACAGGTCCATGGCGCGACCGCACAACGTGAAGATCGGGTACAAGTCGCGCGAGGAGAACGTAATGATCGCACCGGCCAAAAGCTGTGGCGTCATCGTGATCACCGGTGACAACACCCGCATGCCCGGCTTTACCCGACTGGGCGGGCTCGGGCGATGATCCAGCAGCATCCACCAATACAGCAGACCACTGACCGTCACCGACCAATTCATGAACAAGTAGATGCGCCAGTCGAGCATCGAAATGAACTGCACGGACGGAATGAGCCAGAAGAGCACCGAAATCACGAACGCCAACGAGATGAACGCCGGGTTGAGCAGCACGGCGCCGGCTATGCGCGACGCACGCCGCCGGGCCGCCCGGTGCAGCATGCCGCGCCAGCGTGGCGGCATGCCGGCACGCATCACGCTGCCTGGATAGGCGGACATGACCAGCAGCGGTGCCAGATGATGCAGCACCAAGTGCTGGAGCCGGTGGACGAAGAATTGATGCTCGGCGTAATAGTCCACTCGCGTGTGCAGCGCGACATACAGCATCACGAGACCCGTCCAGAACGCTACCTGGCGCGCAATGCTCACACGTTGGCGCAGCGTGCCGCGCGCGAATAACACGGCGGCCGCGACAAAGATGAACACCAGCCCGAACGAGGGCTCCCACGGTTCCAGGAAACGAAGCAACGAGGACATGATAAGGTGGAACGATGCGGCGCACGCCAGCGGCGCCGGCCAATAAAAAGCGGCACCATCTTAACAGCAAAGCGAACCGCAGCCGGCTCAGGTTCGCGCGATGGTCCTAAAATAGAGGATCTTTTGTCGACAAGATGTCCCTATTTGAGATGCGCACGCCTGCGAAAAGACCTGCAGGGCCGAGCGAACCGGCAACCGCCGACAATCGTGCAACCGTCGGAGCGGACTGGCCCGTGCCGCTGTCCGGGCACGCCGAGCCCAACGCGCCGGTGCGCGACTTCGTCACGTTGCGCCGTGCATTGGTCGTGCTGCTGATCGCCACCGTCGTACTGCCGGCGGGGTTCCTGCTGTACTACGGCATAACGAGTTGGCACAAGGCGCTGGACGACGCCAGTGGATTTGCCACACGTTCGTCGCGGATCACCGAAGAGCAAGCGCTGAAGGTGTTCGAGCTCAATGAAGTGATCCGGGACAGGGTCCTGCAGGCAATCTATGAAGCCGAATCTCATGGCGGCGCGTTGGGCGGTTACGCAATGACCACCAAGCTGCGCTCAATTGCCGCACCTTTCGATCACTTGGCCGCGGTAAGTGTGTACGATGCAAGCGGCCGACTCGTGGTCACCAACGATCCCTATCTGGGCGTGCCGCGCAGTCTTGCGCAGACCGATGCATTCCGCAACGCCGCTCGGTGGAACCAGGGCGACTACGTGACCGAGGCGATCCCTTTACGGGGACACCGTGACCGCATCTTCGATGTCATCACGCCGCGCCATCTCAGCGATGGCTCATTTGCCGGCGTCGTCGCCCTGTCGATCCGCGCGTCGTACTTCGAGGACTTTTATCGTGAGCTCGTGACCGGCAGCCACATCGGCCAGCTCGCGCTGATGCGCAATGATGGCACATTGCTCGCCCGCTATCCGCCGCCAGTGCCCGGCGACGTCGAGCCGCCGGTGCCGCGCGGCGTGCTGGCCGCGCAACTGGGCGGCACCGAGCGGGTCCACCTGGCCGATACGCAGGCGATCATTGGCTACCGGCGCGTGGGCTCGCGGGACGTCTACGTCACCGACTACTTGCGGCTGGACCAGGTATTCTCGCGTTGGCTCGCTCGCACCGCGATCGTCACCGGCTTTTCGGTCGTACCCAGCATCGCGTTGTTCCTGGTGGCGTTCGTTGCACTGCGCCGCCTCGATAGCGAGGAAAAAGCATGGCGCCAATGGCAGGCGGAAGCCTCGCTGCGGCGTGCGGCCGAGGAAGACTATCGGCACGCACTGAAAATGGAATCGCTGGGCCGGCTGACCGGCAGCGTCGCGCACGACTTCAACAACCTGCTGATGGTGCTGTCCGCGAATGCGCGGCTGATCCGTCTAAAGATGGGCGAGGGCAACATGGCAAAACAGTGGCAGGCCATTGACCGGGCCGTGCACACTGGCGAAGCGCTGACCCGTCGTTTGCTCAGCGTCTCGCGCAAGCAGCCTACGCGAGCCGAGCGGATCGACCTGCGCAGCCGTCTGGCCGAGTGGAAGGGGTTGATCGAAGCATCCGCCGGCCCGCAGTGCGACGTGCGCATCGCGGTGCCCGACAGCGTGTGGCCCGTGCTGGCAGACCCCACCGACCTGCAGCTTGCGCTGATCAACCTGCTCGCCAACGCGCGCGACGCGCTACCGGCCGGCGGCCAGATCGCCATTTCGGCCAACAACCACCAGGCGGCGCACGAGCACGCCGGCGCGGCGTCGATAGCCGAACCGGATCTAGTGCGTATTGCGGTCAGCGACAACGGCTGCGGGATGAGCGCCGACGTGGCAGCGCGCGCGTTCGAGCCATTCTTTACGACCAAGGAGCTCGGCAAGGGCACCGGCCTCGGACTGCCGCAGGTCTACGGCTTCTGCCAGCAGGCCGGCGGCAATGCGCAAATCATTAGCCATCCCGGCGTGGGCACGACGGTCGCCTTGTTCCTGCCAGCGGCGCCGGCAGCCGAAGCCGAGGCACCCGCCCACGTCGGGCTGCGCACCGCCGAACGCGACGGGGCTGCCCCGCATCCGTCGGTGTCTAACGGCGACATTCCCGTACCGGCGCCCAATGAACCCTTGTCGCGACGATCGCCCGCCACGGCACCGGCGAACGTCGACGCGGTATCCGACGGCCGGCCGAGCCGCGCGGCGCGGGCGCGCCGCGCCTTGACCGGCATGACCGGGCTTGATCTCCTGCTGGTGGAGGACGATAACGAGGTCGCCGAAGCGACGGCGGCAGTGCTGAACCTGGACGGTCATCGAGTAACCACCGCGCCGGACGCCCATTCAGCCCTGCAGATCTACCATCGGCACGCGCGATACGATGCGGTGATCAGTGATGTGACAATGCCCGGCCCGATGAACGGCATCGACCTGGCCATCGCGTTGCGCGATGCGAACCCTAGCTTGCCCGTGATCCTGGTCACCGGGCACACCGACAAGTTAAGTCTGGCGCAACGTGAAGGCCTGCTGGTGCTACCCAAGCCGGTCAATTTCGACGTGCTGCGCTCCGCGCTTCCTCAAGCGGCATGACGATGGCTTATGCCAGCGGGCCCTGTTATGCGGCGCCCCGCAGGAATGCCACCAACTCGCGGTTGTACGTGTCGCGCTGTTCGATGTTCGAGATATGCGATGCGTCGAGTTCAAGATACTGCGCCCCCCGGATCGCCACAGCCATCGCCCGGCCCTGCTCCGGACTTGTCGCAACATCGTGCGTGCCGGCAATGACCAACGTCGGTAGGGTGATGCGGCCCAGTTCGTCGCGTAAATCCGCATCGCGCACCGCCTCGCAGTTTGCGGCATACCCTTCGGGGTCGGTAGCCATCAGTTGCGCTCGCAACGGCTCAACCTGGGCGGCTTGCCGCTCGCGAAATCCCGGCGTGAACCAGCGCTCAATGGCCGCGTTGGCCAAGCCAGCCATGCCTTCGCCGCGCGCTTTCGCGATGCGCGGGTTCCATACCGGCGGCGAGCCGATCTTGGGTGCCGTGTTCGACAACACCAGCCGGATTAGCCGGTCGCCATGGCGCGCGCCAAGCGCAATGCCGATCTGCCCGCCCATCGACAAACCGCAAAAATGCGCACGCTCGATACCCAATGCGTCAAGCAACGCGACCACGTCATCGGCCAGCCGTCCGATTGTATAAGGCCCCGGCGGCGTATCTGACTGTCCGTGTCCGCGCGTATCGTAACGCAACACGCGAAAATGTGCGTTTAGCGCCGGGACTTGGGCATCCCACATCGCGAGCTGCGTGCCCAGCGAATTGGACAGCACGACCCACGGCGCATCGGTATGCTCGGCACCGTCAATACAGTAATGCAGGTGAATTCCGTCGATCGACGCAAATGGCATGATGGGTTCCTCGTCAGTCGTTCAGATAATGAGCCGGCGGGCTGCACGCCCACTATGGCACATTGGAGCGCGCCGACTTCACACGCGCTCGAGCGCAAGCGCGATGCCTTGGCCAACGCCGATGCACATTGTCGCAAGTACGAAGCGCCCGGCCCGTCGCTGCAATTCATAGGTGGCCGTCAACGTCAGCCGCGCACTAACGCAAGCGAGCACGATGCAACAAACAACAACTTCGAATCCGAGCGTCTCCGCCAAAGGACCGGCGCCTGACGCCGGACGACCCGCCGGCGGCGAACGCCCGGGCGACTCATACGTGCAGTCGTTCGCACGCCAACTGGCGGATGATCCGCTCATTCGACGCAACGCGGGCGCAGCAAACGCTGACCGACAAGGCCCAGATCAAGCAAGCCATCGCACAGGTGCGCGAACAAGGCTGGTCCATCGTTGACCAGGAGCTGGAGGTGGCCTGATTTCGATGTCAGCGCCGATTCGCGACCGCCAGCAGCGCATCATCGCCGCGATGAATATCAGCGGCAAAATGCACAACGACAATCGGCAATTCAGATGACCCAATCATGCCTTGCGCCACTGCTCGACGCGGCGCAACGCGTCTCCGAGTTGATCGCACGACGCGGCTGAGCGTGCGATGCGCGGGGGCGTGCAAAAATCCGAATAACCATGCACCATAAGGGTTGCTCAACCGGCCCGCGACACGCACGCACCATGACAACCACGGTTTCTTCCGCAGCCTCCGCCGCATCCGCCTCTACGCTGGACATGATCATCTTCGGCGGCGGCGGCGACCTGTCGGCCCGCAAATTGCTTCCGGCGCTGTACATGGCGCATCTGCACGGCAACCTGCTGGCCGACACGCGGATCATCGCGATCGGCCGTAAGGACTTCTCGCGCGACCAGTACCTCGCGTTCATCGACGAGCACTCGCGGCCGTTCGTCGACAGCAGTGTGCTGGACAAACAAGCGTGGGACCGCTTCCTGGCGTTGCTCGACTACGTGCGGATCGATGCCGGCTCGTCACCCGACTACGCCAACCTCGTCGCGGCGTCCCGCCCCGGAGCACAACGCGTGTTCTATCTGGCCACCTCACCCGAGCTCTTCACGACGATCTGCGACAACCTCACCGCGTGCGGGCTGGTCGACGAACAATCGCGCGTCGTGCTCGAAAAACCGTTGGGACACGACCTCGCGTCGGCACGTGCGATTAACGCGTCGGTCGGCCAGCACTTTGCCGAATCGCAGATCTACCGGATCGACCATTACCTGGGCAAGGAGACCGTGCAGAACCTGATGGTACTGCGCTTTGGCAACGCGATTTTCGGGCCACTGTGGCAAGCGCCGTACATCAAGAACGTGCAAATCACGGTCGCCGAGACCGTGGGCGTCGGCAGCCGGGCCGGTTTCTATGACCAGACCGGTGCGCTGCGCGACATGGTGCAGAACCACCTGCTGCAGTTGCTGTGCATCGTGGCGATGGAACCGCCCGTGTCGCTCGATCCCGATGCGGTACGGGACGAAAAGCTCAAGGTACTGCGCTCGCTGCGTCCGATGACGGTCTCGGACATCGCCCGCGATACGGTGCGCGGCCAGTACACCGCAGGCGCGATCGGTAGGGAGCCAGTCAAGGGTTATCTTGAGGAAGACAACGTGCCGCCAGGCAGCCACACGGAGACGTTCGTCGCGCTGCGCGCGCACATCAACAACTGGCGTTGGGCCAACGTGCCGTTCTTCCTGCGCACCGGCAAGCGGATGCCGAAGCGGCTCTCCGAGATCGTCATCGATTTCGCCGACTTGCCTTTCTCGATCATTCCGAGCGGGCCGCGCAACTACGGTAACCGGCTGGTAATCCAGCTGCAACCGGAGGAATCGATCCAGTTGCAAATGCTTGCGAAGGAGCCGGGCAGCGGCATGCACATGCTGCCGGTCAATTTGAACCTGGACTTGCAGCAGGCGTTTACGGGACGCCGCGCCGAAGCCTACGAGCGGCTGCTGATCGACGTGATCCGGGGGCGCCTGACCCATTTTATGCGCCGCGATGAATTGGAAGCCGCTTGGACCTGGGTCGAGCCGATCCTGGCCGGCTGGCGCGAACTGGGCGAACGCCCCCGCACCTACACGGCCGGCACCTACGGGCCCGCCGCTTCGTCCGCGCTAATGGCGCACGAAAATATGTCGTGGGCCGAAGAAATGTGACGCAGCGGGCGGCGACCGGGTGTTCCAGCCGGAACACCCGGTTGGTGGTCGGATCGGTGCATAGGCCCGTGGCCCTACCGGTAGTTGACCCGTTACGCCGCAAGTGGTCGGCCCGCTGCCCGCCGCCTAGCGGTGACTCTCCGGCTGGATCTTCCACCAGCGTGGCAGCAACGCGCGCACGTCGCGCCGCATAAAGCGGTCATCCAGCAGATGCACGACACCACGGTCAGTCTCGCTGCGGATCACGCGGCCTGCGGCCTGCACTACTTTCTGCACCCCTGGGAACAAGTACGTATAGTCGAATCCGGCACTAAACAGCCGCTGCATCCGCTCGCGCAACTGTTCGTTCACCGCATTGATTTGCGGCATCCCGAGCGTGGCGATAAACGTGCCAACCAGCCGTGTGCCGGGCAGGTCGATGCCCTCGGCAAATGCACCGCCGAGCACGGCGAAACCGATGCCGCGGCCGTGCGGCTCGAAGCGGGCGATGAAGGCACGCTGTGCCGGCTCGTCCATCGCCCGGGCCTGCTGCCACACCGGAATCGACGGATGCGTAGTGCTGAACAGCGCAGCCGCCTGTTCCAGATATGCAAAGCTGCTAAAAAAGCACAGATAGTTGCCGGGCCGCGCCGCATACTGCGAGGCAATCTGCTCAACCAGCGCGCCAAGCGACGCCTGGCGGTCCCGATAGCGGGTCGAGATCGACGGCGTCACGTACACGGCGAGTTGCTCCGCGCTGAACGGACTGTCGACGTCGACATTGACAGTATCGTCCGGTAGCCCGAGCAGGTCGCGATAGAAGCGCGCAGGCCACAGTGTCGCGGAAAAAAGCGTCATCGAATGGGCTGCCGCCACACGCGCGCGCAATGCCGCCGCCGGCACGATATTGCGGATGCACAACGTCGAGCGCCGCGTGGCGCGCGCCGCGGCCCCCTCCAGCGTGGCCAGTGTGACGTCGAACATCCAGTGCTCGTCGAAACGCTCAGCGATGCGCAGGAAGTGGATCGCATCGAGATAAAAGCGCTCCAGGCGCACGTCCGGTACAAGTTGCGGCTCGGCCAGATGCTCGCCGATCGCACCAACGGCGCGCTGCAGCGCGCATAGCCATGCATCGGGCAACACGTCAGAGGCACGATACGGTTCGGCTTGCGCGCGATTCAGCGTGTTCCAGCATCGCTGCAAGCGACGCAGTGTGGTGCCCAGCGTGCCGCGCGCGCCACGAGCAAGTTGGGCCAGTTCTCCCTGTTCGAGCGTGGCCGAGTACATCGCCCGCGCCCGTTCGGGCAAATTATGCGCCTCGTCCACCAGCACGGCGATCCGCCACTGATTTTGCACGGTCAACGCAAACAGGGGGGCGCCGGTGTCAAAATAGTAGTTGTAATCGCCGACGATCACATCAGCCCAGCGCACCAATTCATGGCCCAAGTAGTACGGACACACATGATGGGTCAAGCCCACTTCGCGCAGCACGCTGCGATCGAGCCAGTATCTTGCCAACGCCGCCTCACGGGCAGCCGGCAACCGATCATAGAAGCCTTGCGCGAGCGTGCATGACTGCCCGTTACACGCATTCCCCGGATACTCGCACGCCTTGTCGCGCGCGACTAGTTCAACCACGCGCAGCGGCAGCGCGGGGGCAGACCTTGGCGCGCGCGCGCCGATGCCTGTGCGTCCGACCACCCTGGATCCGGCCCGCGCTGATTCTGCTGATTCTGCTGATTCTGCTGATTCTGCTGATTCTGCTGATTCTGCTGATTCTGCTGATTCTGCTGATTCTGCTGATTCTGCTGATTCTGTTGGTTCTGTTGGTTCTGTTGGTTCTGCTGACCGTCGCGGTCCCACGGTGCCACGCGTCAAAAACTGCAGTGAATCCAATGCCAGTTGCCGACCCGGACTCTTCGCGCTCAAGAAAAACACTTTGTCGATCGATGCGCGCGGACAGGCCTTGAGCAGTGGAAACAGCGTACCGAGCGTCTTGCCGATGCCCGTCGGTGCTTGCGCGAGCAGCACACGGGCGCCGAGTGCCGCGCGGTAGACCGCCTCGGCAAGCTCGCGCTGACCCGCACGAAACGCAGGAAACGGCAACTGCAAACCGTGCAGCATCGCATCGCGCGCGGCGCGGTGTGCTCGTTCCCGAGCCGCCAGTGCGAGTTCGATCGACGGCACGCGCGCCTGCTGACAGAACAGCCAGCCGTACACCCGCAACTGTGCCCAATGCAGCGCGCGGTGATTGTCCGGCATCGCATCCAGTTCGCCGCGATACGTCTTGATTTCCTCGAGCCGACCCCGTTGCGGATCGTAGCCGTCCGCGCGACCGCGCACCGTCAGTTCCCGGTACTCGCCCGTGACACTGATTTCCGTTTGGTAGTCCGCATGGCGGCGGCTCGCAACGACGCGATGGCCGGTCCTACCCTCCTCGGCGCTGGGAGACGGCGTGAACCGCAGATCCAGGTCGCCTTGCTTCGCCGTGAATTCGCACAATGCGCGCACGGCAATCACATAGCGCATCACACCGCCCACTGCGCTGGCGCGCTGACGCCGTCCGGGATCGCATTGCCGACCGCGGCGGGCGGCGCCGACATCCTATCTCCGTCGTCGAGCCACCGCACGTGCGCGACGCTGACCGGCAGCCCCTTTTCGTGTGCGTAGGCGAGCCAGCGCAACTGATTGTCCTGCAGCCGGTCGCCGGGCCCTTTCACCTCGATCAGTTCATACGAACGCACGGCCGGCACGAATCGGACTAGATCCGGAAATCCAGAACGGTTCTGCGAGACGTCCCACAACAACCGCTCGAACCACAGCTTCAGGTGGGCGGCCGGCATGCAGTCCAGCGCGAGCGCCAACAACGCGGGGTCGAATACGCCCCAGGCCACAAACGGCGATTGAATCCCGGCCTTCGCGGCAAAATTATTTTCGATCGTGCGTCGATAGCGACCATCGTCGAGCTGTTGCAGGCACGCATCGAACAGCGCCTGACGACGCGCGACGAACGTTGGCGCGTCTAGGTCCGCCGGCCCGCGCTGGAACGGATGAAAGAATGCGCCGGGTATCGGCGCGAATATCACCTGCCAGCACAACAGGCCAAACAAGGTGTTGATCAATGCGTTTTCGACATAGAACACCGGCGCCTCCGGGCGATGCAGGTGAGCGCGCAATACGTGCTCGACCCGCATCGGCACGGCGGGCATGGGCAGGAGCCAGTCGCTGCGCGAGATCGGCGTTGCCGATGTCTGTGTCTGTGTCTGTGTCTGTGTCTGTGTCTGTGTCGATGCCGATGCCGATGCCGATAAATCAGATTGTAGTGAAGGTACGCGATGCGAGCCGGATGGCTGCTCGCCACATGCTGATTGCATCGGCAGCGGCGATTGCTGTCGTGCGGCGCGCGGCACGCGCTGTAGCCGCGCAAGGGTACGCGCGGCGCGCTGTGCCTCGACCTCGCTAACTGGCGTGCGTACGACTTGCGCAGCAAGCGCCAACGCGTCACCGCGACGGCCGAGCGCCTCGAGCACGCGCACTCGCCGATAGCGGGCTTCCGGATATGTGCTCACCTCGTACGCATGCAGCGCGCGCAGCCAATCGCGCCGCCGCTCGCAGTGCTGGCCGATCCGAAACAACACTTTGGCGCGACGCATACCGAGCCAAGGATTCTCAGTCGGACATGCGCACGCCTGCGACAGCAATGCATCCAGCGTCGCGTCGTCAGGCGCCGCGTCCAATGCCTGACGACACGCATGCAACGAGAAGTAGGCATCGACATCTTCGCGCCGTTGGAATGCACGGGACGATCCGTCCAAGCGCACGGCTTCGTAGCGGAAAACACCCAGGTCAGCCAGCACGAACTCCGACCAGTCCTGCCACAGGTTCCCGAAAAACATTAATCGAAGCCGATCACACAGGGGCCCCAGCAGGAAACGGACAACCTTTGCTGGCCCGTTCGGGCACCAGGCCGAGTACGCCTGTTGTACACCGGGATACGCGGTGCGCAGCGCGTCAAGCAGCGCCGCCTTCGTGCCGCGCGCCGTCTTCGCCGCCTCGAAGCGGTGCTCGAGTTGGGCCTTGGTCGCCACAGTGAACAGTTCGTCGACCGACATCGACGGATCGAGCTCGACCCAGCCTTGCGCAATCAATGGCCCGCATGCGGCAAGCGGCTCGCCGATCTCAGCATAACGCAGCTTGTCCGTGCGAAACAACGGTCCTTTGCGCATTAGCATCCGGACCAGCAGCGCGCGCGACGCGTGCGGTAACGGCTCGAACGCGTCGATGAAGGCTCGTTCTTGCTCGTCAAGCAGGTCATCGCATCGATCGCTCAACCACGTGATAACGCGACGAAAGTTTGCGACATAGTAGAACGGGTCCACGCCGCCGGCGGGAATCGCGTCCATCATCTAATCCTGTATAAATATACAGTACGAGATGATACCAGCGTCGGCCGCATCGGGTCACCCGCCATCGTAGCAGTGTCCGGTAGGCGCCAATCATCACCTTAACCGCGAGATAGCCGAACAGCGCGGCCGACAGCGCGCTGCGTCGCCGCCCCCTCATGAGGCGACCAGCTTATCCTCGTGGGGCGACTAGTTTAAGGAGACTAACGAACGCGTGGTAATGCGGGAATAAATCGAACAGCCCGCCCAGCGGTACAGCGGCGGGCGCCGCATCATTGCGTCTGCCGGGCAACGGAAGACTAACGTACGATGCGCTGAGCAGCCGCTCAGAATGGGCGGTTTGTTGCCATTCTGGGCGTGGAGTGGATCAAGACTTTTCTGCATGCTGCACAGCGCGCCGGCGCCATCGAGCCTGAAAACCCTGCCAGGGCGGGGCGCAGGCGCCGAGCATCAGCGCCAGCGCCGCCGTTGCGCCCCCGCGCATTGGCGCCCTGTCAGTGCACGACCCGTTCGAACACGAACTTGCCATCCTCAAAGTCGACCGGGATCAGGTCCTTTGGACCGAACCGGCCACCCAGGATCAGCTTGGCAATCGGGTTTTCGATCTCCTGCTGGATCGCGCGCTTGAGTGGCCGCGCGCCGAACAGCGGATCGTAGCCGACCTTGCCGATGTGCTCGAGTGCCGCATCCGATACGTCCAGTTGCATGTCCATCTTCGCCAATCGCTCGGTGAGCCGTTGCAGCTGGATCTTCGCAATCGAGCGAATATGGCTGCGATCCAGGCCGTGGAAGACGACGACCTCATCGATCCGATTCAGGAACTCGGGGCGGAAATACTGCTTGACCTCTTCCCAGACCGCATCGCGCACCGCCGCATGAGGCTCGCCGACCATCGACTGGATCTGCTGCGAGCCGAGATTCGACGTCATCACAATCACGGTGTTCTTGAAATCCACCGTACGGCCCTGGCCATCGGTCATGCGGCCGTCGTCGAGTACCTGCAGCAGCACGTTGAACACGTCCGGGTGCGCCTTCTCGATCTCATCGAGCAGGATCACGCTGTACGGCTTGCGCCGCACGGCCTCGGTCAAGTAGCCGCCTTCCTCGTAGCCCACATAGCCAGGCGGCGCGCCGATCAGCCGTGCGACGCTATGCTTTTCCATGAACTCGCTCATGTCGATGCGGATCAAGTGGTCCTCGGCATCGAACAGGAACGCCGCCAGTGCCTTGCACAGCTCGGTCTTGCCGACCCCCGTCGGACCGAGGAACAGGAACGAGCCATAAGGCCGGTTCGGGTCGGCCAAGCCTGCCCGCGAACGGCGAATCGCGTCAGCCACCGCACTGATCGCCTCATCCTGGCCGACCACGCGTTCATGCAACTTCGCCTCAATTTGCAGCAGCTTTTCGCGCTCGCCCTGCATCATCCGCGCGACCGGGATGCCAGTGGCGCGCGATACGACCTCGGCGATCTCCTCGGCGCCCACCTGTGTGCGCAGCAACCGCGGCTTATCGTTCTTGGGCGTACCGGCCTCAGCCTGAGTGACGGCCTTCAGTTGCGCCTCCAACTGCGGCAACGTGCCGTACTGCAACTCGGCGACCTTGTCCAGCTTGCCCTCGCGCTGCAGCCGCACGATTTCCGCGCGAGTCTTGTCGATCTCTTCCTTCAAGTGCGCACCGCCCTGCACGGCAGATTTCTCCGCCGTCCAAATCTCCTCGAGATCCGCGTATTCGCGCTCGAGCCGCGCGATCTCGTCCTCGATCAACCCGAGCCGCTTCTGCGATGCCTCGTCGGTTTCCTTCTTTACCGCCTCGCGCTCGATCTTCAGCTGGATCAGCCGACGCTCGAGCCGGTCCATCGCCTCGGGCTTCGAGTCGATCTCCATCTTGATCTTGGACGCCGCCTCGTCGATCAAATCGATCGCCTTGTCCGGCAGGAAACGGTCGGTGATATAGCGGTGCGACAGCTCGGCAGCCGCGACGATGGCCGGATCCGTGATCTCGACCTTGTGATGCAGCTCGTACTTTTCCTGCAACCCACGCAGGATCGCAATGGTCGCCTCGACCGACGGCTCATCGACCAGCACTTTCTGGAAGCGCCGCTCAAGCGCCGCGTCCTTTTCGATGTATCGGCGGTATTCATCCAGCGTCGTCGCGCCGATGCAATGCAACTCACCGCGCGCGAGCGCCGGCTTGAGCATGTTGCCCGCGTCGATTGCGCCTTCCGCTTTGCCTGCACCGACCATCGTGTGAATTTCGTCGATGAACACGATCGTGCGGCCCTCGTCCTTCGCAATGTCGCTGAGCACCGCCTTGAGCCGCTCCTCGAATTCGCCGCGATATTTGGCGCCGGCCAGCAGCGCGGCCATATCCAGCGACAGCACCCGTTTGTCTTTCAGTGTCTCGGGCACCTCGCCATTGACGATGCGCTGCGCGAGACCTTCGACGATCGCGGTCTTGCCCACGCCTGGCTCACCGATCAGCACCGGGTTGTTCTTCGTGCGGCGTTGCAGGATCTGGATCGCGCGGCGAATCTCGTCATCGCGGCCAATCACCGGGTCGAGCTTGCTGGCACGCGCGCGCTCGGTCAAATCCACCGTGTATTTCTTCAGCGCCTCACGCTGGCTCTCGGCATCCTGGCTGTTGACCTGCGCGTTGCCGCGCACCGCCGCGACGGCGGCTTCCAGCGCCTTACGAGTCAGGCCATGCTCGCGTGCAAGCCGGCCGGCGTCGCCCTTGTCGTCGGCGAGCGCGAGCAGGAACATTTCGCTGGCGATATACGCGTCGCTGTATTTCTGCGCTTCCTTGTCCGCCTGGTTCAACAAGCCGCTCAACTCGCGGCTCACTTGTACGTTGCCGTCAGTGCCCTGCACCTGCGGTAACCGTTCCAACGCCGCGCCTAGCGCGGCCTGCAGCGCCTGCACATGCACACCGGCGCGCGACAACAGCGAGCGGGCCGCGCCATCGGGCTGCGCGAGCAGCGCCGCGAGCACATGCAGCGGCTCGATATACTGATTGTCTCGCCCAACAGCAAGGCTTTGTGCGTCCGCAAGCGCTTCTTGGAACTTCGTGGTGAGTTTGTCGATCCTCATCGAGACCTCCAATCCTTGGTTGTCCCATATCTTGAGGCCCGAATGGCGCTTTTCAAGCGCCCGGGGTCAATGTGATCAAGCCTAGCGCGTGCGCGAGCGGCACGCTAGGCTGACTCAACTCAGCTACCATGTGCTTGTCAAGCTCGGCTAGGCTGCGCTGCAATCCGCTCTCTCTACTGACGACACGACATCATGTTCATTCCCGAATCCGACGCCGCGGCGAGCCGCCTTGCCATCCTGGACGAAGCAGGCATCCATGCGCTAGTCCACCGCTTCTATGCACGCGTGCGGGCAGACGACACGCTGGGACCGATCTTCGCGCAGGCGATTAGCGACGCATGGGATCCACATCTGGCGAAAATGTGCGACTTTTGGGCCAGCATCGCGCTGGGCGTCAAACGCTATAAGGGCAATGTGCAATTGGCCCACCTGCCATTAAAGGGTATCGAGCCCGAGCATTTCAACCGCTGGCTGTACCTGTTCCTGGACACGGTCGAGCACCTGTTCGAGCCCGCCGCAGCGCTCAAGCTGATGGAGCCGGCGCTGCGCATCGCGGAAAGCCTGCAGCTGAGCCGCTTCGGATGGCAATACCAAGTGCCGCCGGAGCAGAAGGCGCTGCTCGAGCGAATCGCGCCGCGCCGCGGCGAGCGTGGTGCCGCTCACTGATCGTCGGCACGCGGACCCTTCGCCGCGTTGTGCGACGCAATGCCCCAGCGCGCGAGCGCCGCGTCGTCGGTGGCACGCGCATCGACCCAGCGCTCGCCTTGCTCAGTGCGCTCCTTTTTCCAAAAAGGCGCGTTAGACTTTAGGTAATCCATCACGAACTCGCAGGCGGCAAACGCGTCGCCGCGATGTGCAGCCGCGACTGCGACCAGCACAATCTGCTCGCCTGCATCGAGCCGACCGTACCGGTGCACCACGCACACGTCGATGCCCGCCCAGCGGCGCTCGGCTTCGGCAACAATGGCCTCCAGCGCCCGTTCGGTCATACCCGGATAATGCTCGAGTTCCAACGCGCTGATTGACTCGCCGTCGCTCAACTCGCGCACGGTACCCACGAAGCTAACCACCGCGCCGATGCGTGGATTGCGCGCACGCAGCCGGGCAAGCTCCGTCGTCACGTCAAAATCGCGTACCTGCACGCTGACTGTCATCTCATCCTCCGCAGTACCCCGCCCGGCCGCTGCCGCATCACCCGCCGGTGACGGGTGGAAAAAACGCTACCTCACAACCGTCGGTCAGTCGCGTCGCCGGGTCGGTCATGACGTGGTCGCAGGCCATGCGCAGCGGGCGCGTGTCCGCCAGTGCGCCTGCCCACGCGCCGCCGCGCGAGCATAGCCAGGCGCGCACGTCGCCGACCGTGTTAACGCTGTCCGGTACGTCAACCGTTTCCGCGCCCGTGCCGACTGCCTCGCGCACACTTGCAAAAAACCTCAGTTCGATCTTCATTGCCCTTGACCGTTGAAAAACCTGTTTCGCCTGCGCGCGCCCTCTCCGTCGCGCTGCTACGCCATTACGCCAGCAACGTCGAGAATGGCAGGAAACGCACCGTCTCACCCGCCTGGATCGCATGCCCAGGGGGATTGTCGATCAATCCGTCCCCCCACACTGTCGATGTCAGCACCGCCGAGCTTTGATTCGGGAACAGGTCCAGGCCTCCAGCCTCGTTGATCCGCGCGCGCAGGAATTCATTGCGGCGATCCGCCTTCTTTTGCGTGAAATCGGCCCGCATGCGCAGCGCACGAGGCTCGACGCATCTCGTGCCGGCTAGGCGCAGGATGAACGGACGCACAAACAACAGGAACGTCACGAAGCTGGACACCGGATTGCCAGGCAAGCCGATGAAGAACGCCGCGTCGCGCGGCGCGCCGGCGCACGATGGCCCCGCAGCTGCCGGTCGGCGCACCGTGCCGAAGGCAAGCGGCTTGCCCGGCTTCATCGCGATCTGCCACAGGTGCAGCGAACCTTCAGCCTGCACCGCGGCCCGCACGTGATCTGCCTCGCCCACCGATACACCACCACAGGTGAGGATCAGGTCATGCGCAAGCGCCGCCTCACGCAGCACATCGCGCGTCGCATCGAGCCGGTCCGGCACGATACCAAGATCCGTCACGTCGCAGCCGAGTGCGGCCAGCAGTCCACCGAGCGTGAACCGGCTCGAATTGTAAATTGCGCCTTCACGCAACGGCTCGCCCGGCATCGTCAACTCGTCGCCGGTAAAGGCTATCGCGACCCTCGGCCGTCGCGCGAGCGGCAGCGTCGCACAGCCGACCGACGCGGCCAGACCCAACGCCTGCGGCGTTAGCCGCGTGCCGGCGGGCAAGATCACCGCATCCTTGCGGATATCCGAACCACGCCGGTTGATCCACTCGCCCATTGGCGGCGGCGCATCGAACGCGACCGTCTCGCCATGTGCATGCGCCTGCTCCTGCATCACTACCGTGTCGGCGCCCGCGGGCAGTCGCGCACCGGTGAAAACGCGCGCCGCGGTGCCGGCCTGGAGCGCTCCACTGGGCGCATGGCCAGCTGGCACGCGTTGTGACACGCGCATCGGCCGCCCGGCCACGACGTCGGCGGCCCGCACCGCGTAGCCGTCCATCGCGCTGATGTCGGCCGGCGGCACATCGAGCGCCGAGCGAATGTCGGCGGCCAACACGCGGTTCAGCGCGTCTTGCGTCGGCACTATCTCGACCGCGTCAGGCTGCACGCAGGATGGAAACGCCGCGGCCAGCAACTGCGCAAGCGCGTCCTGCGTGGACAGCCGTGGTGGGTGGATGGCGTCCGTGGCCGTGGCGGCGCCGGCCGTTTGGCTAGCCCACGCCACCGGCGCGGTATCGTTCGGGATCGACATCGGATTCGGGCCGGATGTTGACGAATAAAGACGTATTGTAGCCCCGGCGCGGTAGCCGCGGCGCCGCACCGATACGCCGCCTAGCCGTCAATCTGCGCGCGAATGAAGTCCTTCACACGCTCGGCGTCGGCCGGCAATACAGTGAAACGCTGCGGCAACGCCTCCAGTCCCTCAAAGGCCGGCGGGCGCGCAGGATCCTGGTCCAGCGCCTCACGGATCGTGTCGCCGAACTTGATCGGCTGCGCGGTCTCGAGCACGATCATCGGCACCCCCGGTTCTAGATATTCGCGCGCCACTTTCACGCCGTCCGCTGTATGCGTGTCGATCATCGCCTGGTAGCGACGGTGGACGTCGCGGATCGTCGCGATCCGATCCGCGTGCGTGCTGCGACCGGACACGAAACCGAACTCGCGCACGCGGGCAAAATCACCCGACGCGGCCAAGTCGAACCCGCCCTTGACCTCGACGTCGCGAAACAACTGCAACACGCGCGCCGAATCGCGGCCCAGCAAGTCAAAGATGAAGCGCTCAAAGTTCGACGCCTTTGAGATGTCCATGCTGGGACTGGTCGTCTGGTAGGTTTCAGCCGCGACGCGCACGCGATACGTACCGGTACGGAAGAACTCGTCGAGCACGTCGTTCTCATTGGTGGCAACCACCAGCTTATCGATCGGCAAGCCCATCATCCGCGCAATGTGGCCAGCACATATATTGCCGAAATTGCCCGACGGGACGGTGAATGACACGCGCTGGTCGTTGCCGCGCGTCGCATCGAAATAGCCTCGAAAATAGTAGACAACCTGTGCGACGACCCGGGCCCAGTTGATCGAGTTGACCGTGCCAATTTGATAGCGGGCTTTGAACGTGTGGTCGTTCGAGACGGCCTTGACGATGTCCTGGCAATCATCAAACACCCCTTCGACCGCAATATTAAAGATGTTCGGGTCCTGCAGGCTGAACATCTGCGCGGTCTGGAACGCGCTCATCTTGCGATGCGGTGACAACATAAACACACGCACGCCCCGCTTGCCGCGCATCGCGTATTCGGCGGCGCTGCCGGTGTCGCCAGACGTCGCGCCAAGGATGTTCAATTGCTGGTCATGGCGCGTCAACACGTACTCGAACAGGTTGCCGAGCAACTGCATCGCCATGTCCTTGAACGCGAGCGTCGGGCCGTTGGACAGCTCGAGCAGCGCCAGCGGCGCGCCGCCTTCGACGCCCAGCGTCTTGAGCGGCGTGATGCGCTGCGCATCGCTGCCGGCGCGCACGTTTGAATACACGTCGGCGCGATAAGTGCGCCGCGTCAGCGCCCGCAAGTCGTCGGCCGGCATGTCGTCGCAAAATTTTGCGAGTATCTCGAATGCCAGGTCCGCATAGGACAGCGTACGCCAGCGGGACAACTCAGCGTCGGACACACGCGGATACTGCGCCGGCAAATACAGGCCACCATCCTTCGCAAGACCGCCGAGTAGGATGTCGGAAAATGAATGGCGCTCGCCGAGCCCGGCGCCGCGCGTGGAAATGTAGTTCATCCGGGAAAGCTCCTGGCGCTCCGGCCACGGGCCGAAGCAATTGGCGTGGGCATCAGTTCAACGCTTCCATGCGCAGTCGGGTCACGCCCGAGCGCACCGTGGACAACGCTTCGATACGAGAAATCGCTGCATTGATGTTCTTCTCCAGCGTCTCGTGCGTGATCAGGATGATATCGGTCTCGCCCGCCAGGCTTACGTCGATGACCTCCGACTCCTTTTGCAGCAGCGCATCGATCGAGATGTTTAGGGTCGCGAGGATGCGCGTGATGTCGGCCAGCACGCCGGTCTGGTCCGCAACGCGCAACCGCAGGTAGTAGCTGCTGGTGACCTCGTCGATGGGCAAAATCGGCGTGTTCGCCAATCGGTCCGGCTGGAATGCCAGGTGCGGCACGCGATTGTTGGGGTCCGCCGTGTGCAGTCGCGTGACGTCAACCAGGTCAGCGACCACGGCCGACGCCGTCGGCTCGGCACCCGCCCCCTTGCCATAGTACAGCGTCGCGCCCACCGCATCGCCGTAGACTAGGACCGCGTTCATCGCCCCCTGCACATTCGCGATCAGCCGCTTGGCCGGAATCAGCGTCGGATGCACGCGCAACTCGATGCCCTGCGTGGTGCGCCGCGCAATGCCGAGCAGCTTGATCCGGTAGCCCAGTTCCTCCGCGTAGCGAATGTCCAGCGCGTCCAGCCGGGTGATGCCCTCGACATGGGCACGCTCGAACTGCACCGGCACGCCGAATGCGATCGCCGCCATGATCGTGGCCTTGTGCGCAGCGTCAATCCCCTCGACGTCGAACGTCGGGTCGGCCTCCGCGTAGCCGAGCCGCTGCGCGTCGGCCAGCGCGGTCGCGAAATCCAGGCCGCGCTCGCGCATCTCAGAGAGAATGAAGTTAGTGGTGCCGTTGATGATGCCGGCAATATACTGGATGCGGTTCGCCGTCAGGCCCTCGCGCAACGCCTTGATGATCGGAATGCCGCCGGCCACCGCGGCTTCGAACGCGACCATCACGCCCTTGGCACGCGCCGCCTCGAAAATTTCAGTTCCATGCACAGCAAGCAGCGCCTTATTGGCCGTCACCACATGCTTGCCATTGTGGATCGCACGCAGCACGAGTTCACGGGCGATGCCGGTGCCGCCAATCATCTCCGCGATGATGTCCAGCGACGGATCGTCGACCACCGCGACAAAATCCGACGTCAGCGCCACCGTGCCAAGCGCATCGCCCAGCACCTGTTGCGCCTTAGCCGGATTGCGCACCGCGACGCGCGTGATTTCGATCCCGCGGCCAGCCCGGCGGCTAATTTCTTCCTGGTTGCGGCGCAACACGTTGAACGTGCCGCTACCGACCGTGCCAAAGCCCAACAATCCTACTTTGATCGGTTCCATCATCCCGCGTGTGTCATAGTCATTAAAAGGGGGCGCAACGCGCGCGCGACACGCCTCACGCGCTCGTACGCTTACGATAGCCGTCGAGGAACCGTGCGACACGGCTCAGCGAATCGCCCAGGTCATCGACGTTGGGCAGGAATACGACCCGGAAGTGGTCGGGAGCGGGCCAGTTAAATCCGGTGCCCTGCACCAGCAGCACCCGCTCCTGCTGCAACAGTTCCAAAATCAGTTGCTGGTCGTCGCGCACCGGATAGACAGCCGGATCCAGCCTTGGAAACATGTACAGGGCCGCCTTCGGCTTGACGACCGACACGCCCGGAATCGCGCTGAGCATGTCGTAGGCAAGCTCGCGCTGCTTATACAGGCGCCCGCCCGGCTGGATTAACTCGTCGATGCTCTGGTAGCCGCCCAGCGCGGTCTGGATCGCATACTGGCCCGGCACGTTCGCGCACAGCCGCATCGATGCGAGGATGCCGAGCCCTTCCAGATAATCAGTCGCATGCCGCTTGTCGCCCGACACCACCATCCAGCCGGCCCGGTAGCCGCAAGACCGGTAGCTTTTGGACAAGCTGTTGAACGTGACGGTGAGCACATCCTGCGATAACGCGCCGACCGACGTGTGCACACCGCCGTCGTAGACGATCTTGTCGTAGACCTCGTCGGAGAACACAATCAGTTGGTGCTGGCGCGCGAGTTCGAGCATCGCCCGCACGAGGTCGTCCGGGTACAGCGCGCCGGTCGGGTTGTTCGGGTTGATGATTACCATGGCGCGCGTATTCGGTGAGATCTTCGCGCGCATATCGTCCAGGTCCGGCAGCCAGCCGTTGTACTCGTCGCACCGGTAGTGGACCGGCGTGCCGCCCGACAAGCTCACCGCCGCGGTCCATAACGGGTAGTCCGGCGCCGGCAATAGCACCTCGTCGCCGTCGTTCAGCAAGCCTTGCATCGCCATCACGATCAACTCGGACGCGCCGTTGCCAATGAAGATGTCATCGAGCTTGACATCGACGATGCCCTTTTGCTGCGTGTAGTGCATGACGGATTTGCGCGCCGCAAACACGCCCTTCGAATCCGAATAGCCGGACGACTCCGGCAGGTTGCGGATCATGTCGGTGATGATCTCGTCGGGCGCGTCAAAACCGAACGCAGCGAGATTGCCGATGTTCAGCTTAATGATCCGGTGCCCCTCTTCCTCGAGGCGCTTGGCCTCCTCGAGCACGGGCCCGCGTATGTCATAGCAGACGTTTGATAGCTTATGCGACTTTAGGATGGGCTTCACGGCCAACGCTTCGGTAAGGGAAATCGGCGCTCACGCTGGAACGCGGCCATCGCCGGAGGGCGGCCGGGGCACCGGACCGCGCACCGCCCGCTGACGCGGCGCCGCTCGCGTGAGCTAGCGGGCTTAACGGACGACAAAGGGTATAATTTAGCGGATTCTGGCGTAGTTCCGCAATGCATCAAACGATCGCGGGCGGCTTGCCCGTGGCGGCCGCACGTGCCGCGCGCGGAACTCGCCGGGTCCTCGCGGGTCGTTTCCATTGTCCCATAACTCGCGCCCACCGTCTGCCGCATGCGGCGGGCGCACATGGACTGCTGCATTGAAATTACACCAGGATTTTGCCGGCGCCCTGAATACCGTGACCGGTTACGGCGCTGACTATGTCGACGTCAATCTGCAACGCTACGAACACAGCGTTCTAGTCTTCCCGCAGACGCCGGTCGTGCCGTGGCCGGTCTCCTCATTCGATGCGCTCACGCCCGAGCATTTTGACGCGCTGGTCGAGTCCGCCGGCGAATCTGGCATCGAGGTCGTGATCTTCGGGACCGGCGCACGGCTGCGCTTTGCGCACCCGCGGTTAACCGTAGCCCTGTCGCGCCGGCGCATCGGCATTGAAGCGATGGATTTCCAGGCCGCGTGCCGCACCTATAACATCTTGATGGCCGAAGGCCGCAAGGTCGCGCTCGCGTTGCTGATCGAAAAACCATGAGCGCGAGCCACCATGCGGTGGCCCGCTAGCCGCGCCACGGCCCGTGGCGGGCGGGCGTGCCCATACACGCGTCCACGACAACTACACACTCTCTGAAAAACGGATAGCTGATGCAAGACTTGCTCGACCCGATGCGGCCGACGGCGCCCTCGACCGTCCCGCCCAGCGCCGTCGGCAACACGCCGTCGCGCGCGTTGCCGCTGTCGCCGGCGGCCCTGCTACTGCTTGTGCTGCTGTTCGCACTCGCATGGTTCCTGCAGTTGAACTGGCGCCACCTGGTTCCGAGCGACGAGGGACGCTATGCGGAAATGGCACGCGAGATGCTCGTCACCGGCGACTGGATCACCCCACGCTACAACGGGTACAAATATTTCGAGAAGCCGCCGCTGCAGACCTGGTTTAACGCCATCACGTTCGCCTGGTTCGGCCTGGGTGATTGGCAGGCACGGCTCTACACGGCGCTGTGCGGTTTTGCCGGCATCCTGCTGGTGGGCTACACCGGCGCGCGCGTGTTCAATCCGGCGGCCGGGCTGATGGCGGCACTGGTGCTGGCCGCGTCGCCGTACTGGAATCTGATGGGCCACTTTAACGTGCTGGACACAGGCCTGGCGTTCTGGATGGCACTGACACTGTGCTCGCTGCTGCTAGCCCAGCGCGCACACCTGCCGGCCGGCGCGCGACGTGGCTGGATGTGGCTGTGCTGGGCATCAATGGCGCTGGCGGTCCTATCCAAAGGCTTGGTTGGGCTCATCCTGCCGGGCGCGACGCTGGTGATTTACACAGTGGTGGCACGTGACTGGGCGGTGTGGAAACGGCTTTACCTGATCAGCGGCGCGCTGGTCTTTGCCGGGATCGTGCTGCCATGGTTCGTGCTCGTGCAGCGCAACAATCCAGAGTTCTTCCATTATTTTTTCATCGTCCAGCAGTTCGAGCGCTACCTAACACCCGCGCAAAACCGGCCCGGGCCATTCTATTATTTCGCGGGCGTGCTGCTCGTGGGCTTCCTGCCTTGGGTCTCGATCGTCGCCCAGAGCGTGCGCCAGGGCTGGCGGATACCGCGTCAGCAGAACGGCTTCGCGCCAGTCACGCTGCTGCTGGTGTGGTCTGCGTTCATCTTTCTGTTCTTTAGCGCGTCGCATTCAAAGCTGATCTCGTACACGCTGCCCGTGGCGCCGGCGCTGGCCCTAGTGATCGGCCTGTACCTGCCGGGGGTCACGCGCGCGCAATGGCGGCAGCATTTGCTCGGCTATGCGGCGTTCCTGGCCATAGCGGCCGTGGTCGCGTACTTCGCGCTGAGCGGGGACGGTGACGAGAAGACGCCGAACGCGCTGTATCGAGAATACGTCGTCTGGGTCGAGATCGCCATCGGCGTCGGCCTCGTGCTGACGCTGCTCGCCGGCTGGCTCGTGCGGCGGCGTGCGCTGCCGTGCGGCGCCGCGCCGCATGCCGCGCCGCCGGCAGCGAGCATCGTTGTGTTCGGCATCGGCTGGTTCCTGCTCGGCGCCATTGGCGGCAATGGCCACGAGGTGTTCGGACGACACAGCAGCGGCGCCCTGCTCGCACCGGCGGTCCAGGCAGAGCTGGCGAAGCTGCCGGCCGACACGCCGTTCTACTCGGTGGACATGCTCGACCATACGCTGCCGTTCTATGTCCGCCATACGACCATCATGGTCCAGCACGCCGATGAGCTATGGTTCGGAGCAACCATTGAGCCAAGCAAGTGGATTCCGACGGTTGACCAGTGGCGCGCCCGGTGGCGTGAGCCCGGACCCGCACTGGCGTTGTTGCCACCCTCGCTGTACGGGCAGCTGGCCGCCGCCGGCGTGCCGATGAGGGTGATTGCGCGCGACACGCGGCGCGTCATCGTCGCCAAACCTTAACCGTAAGCCGAGCCTAAAGATGAATCCGATTTCCCTTACGTGCATTCTTTCCGGCGTGCTGCTCAACACGTGCGCGCAGTTGCTGCTCAAGGCCGGTGTGAATGCGGTCGGCCATTTTGAATTCTCGGCGGCGAACATCGTGCCGATCAGCGTGCGGCTGGCCACGCAGTGGCCGATCATCGGCGGGTTGGCATGCTATGTCGTCAGCGTCGTCGTCTGGATCCTCGGGCTGTCGCGCGTGGACGTGTCGATCGCCTACCCAATGTTGTCGCTCGGCTATGCGGTCAATGCGATAGCGGCCTGGTACCTATTCGGCGAGGTCATTTCGATACAGCGCCTCGTGGGCATCGGTATCATTTTGCTCGGCGTGATCGTACTGGCGCGCAGTTGAGCCCACCCAGCCTGCCGAGAGAACCGGATCAGACAAACCATGAGTGAAACCTCCTTGCCCTTTTTGCCGTTCGTGCGGCCACACGTCGATGAGGAAACGATTGCCGGCGTCGTCGAGGTGCTGCGCAGCGGCTGGATTACGACCGGCCCGCAAAACGCCCGTTTCGAAGCAGCGCTGTCCAATTACTGCGGCCGGCCGGTGCGAACATTTAATTCGGGCACCTGCACGATGGAAATCGCGCTGCGCATCGCCGGCATTGGGCCCGGCGACGAAGTCATCACCACGCCGCTGTCATGGGTGTCCACCAGCAACGTGATTTGTGAGGTGGGGGCGACCCCGGTGTTCGTCGACATCGATCCAGTCACCCGCAACCTGGACCTGGACAAGCTCGAGGCCGCCATCACGCCGCGCACGCGCGCGATTATCCCAGTGTATTTGGCCGGGGTGCCCATGGACCTGGAACAGCTCCATGCGATCGCGCGCGCGCACCGATTGCGTGTGGTTGAGGACGCCGCACAGGCGCTCGGCTCGAGCTGGAACGGCCGGCGCGTCGGCACGTGCGGTGACTTCGTGTCGTTCAGCTTCCATGCAAACAAGAACATCACCTCCATCGAGGGAGGGGCGCTGGTGCTGAACAACGACGACGAAGCGCGGCTCGCCGAAAAGTACCGGCTGCAGGGCATCACGCGCACCGGCTTTGACGGAATGGAATGCGACGTGCTCGGCGGTAAGTACAATCTGACTGACGTCGCCGCGCGCGTTGGGTTGGGCTCGCTGGCCCGCCTGGACGAAATCACCGCGCAGCGCCGCGCGCTGGCACGCGCCTATTTCGAGCATTTCGCCGGCGGCGCGGCCGTGGCCGCCGGCGTCGAGTTGCCGCCCGCGGACTTCACAAACTCGAACTGGCACATGTTTCAGATTGTGCTGCCGCTGGAGCGGCTCGCGATCCAGCGCGCCGACTTCATGGCGCAGATGAAGGAGCGCGGCATCGGCACCGGCGTGCACTATCCGCCAATCCATCTGTTCAAGCTGTACCGGGAACGGGGCTTCGGCCCGGGCATGTTCCCACACGCGGAGCGCGTTGGGCGGGCAATCGTCACGCTGCCGCTGTTTCCGCAAATGACGATGGCTGACGTGTCGCGCGTCGTGCAAGCCGTCAATGAGATTATTCACCGTCACCAACAATGAATACGCCTGAACTGTCCGTCGTGATCCCCGTCTACAACGAGGAAGCGGGCCTGGCCGCCCTGTTTGCGCGGCTCTATCCGGCGCTGGACGCGCTGGACTTGACCTACGAAGTGATTTTCATCAACGATGGCAGTCGTGATCGCTCGGCCGCGATGCTGGCCGAGCAGTATCACGCACGCCCAGACGCCACCCGTGTTGTGCTGCTCAACGGTAACTACGGGCAGCACATGGCCATCCTCGCCGGGTTCGAGCAGACACGCGGCGACATCGTGGTCACGCTCGATGCGGATTTGCAGAATCCACCGGAGGAAATCGGCAAGCTGGTGGCGAAGATGCGCGAGGGCCACGACTACGTTGGCACGATCCGGCTACAGCGGCGCGACAGCTTATTCCGCCGCAAGGCGTCGGCCGCGATGAACCGGTTGCGCGAGCGCATCACGCGGATCCGGATGGCCGACCAAGGATGCATGCTGCGCGCATACAGCCGCCGCATCATCGACACGATCAACCTGTGCGGCGAAATCAACACGTTCATCCCAGCGCTCGCCTATACGTTCGCGCAAAACCCGGTCGAGATCGAGGTCTCGCACGAAGAGCGTTTCGCCGGCGAATCGAAGTACTCGCTGTACAGCCTGATCCGGTTGAACTTCGATCTGGTCACCGGCTTCTCGGTGGTGCCGCTGCAATGGCTGTCGTTCGTCGGCGTAATTCTGTCCAGCGGCTCCGCGGCGCTGTTCATACTGCTGCTGGTGCGGCGCTTTATCATTGGCGCGGAAGTTCAGGGCGTGTTCACGTTGTTCGCGATTACGTTCTTCCTGCTCGGCGTGATCATTTTCGCGCTCGGCCTGCTCGGTGAATACATCGGCCGAATCTACGAGCAAGTGCGCGCGCGGCCACGCTATCTGGTGCAAGCGGTACTGCAACAGCGCGACAGCGATGCACCCAGGCATGCGACCAGCACCGGCCGCACACCGGCTTCCCCGACGCCGCGCGTTGCGCGCGGCGAGCACGCAGATGACATGGTGGAGCGCAACGCAGACGGCAAGGCGAAGCGCAACGCGGACGGCGCGATGGAGCGCAACCGATGAACGCGCGCGCCGTCGTCTTCGCGTATCACAATGTCGGCGCGCGCTGCCTGCGCGTGCTACTCGCGCGCGGCGTAGACGTCGCGCTCATCGTCACGCATCAAGACAATCCGCAAGAGCGCATCTGGTTCGAAAGCGTGGCAGCGGTCGCGGCCGACTACGGACTGCCGGCGATTACGCCCGCCGATCCGCGCGCGCCAGAGTTGGCCGAGGCCGTGCGCGCGGTGCAGCCGGATTTCCTGTTCTCTTTCTATTACCGACACATGCTACCGGCTGGCCTGCTCGCGCTGGCACCGCGCGGCGCCTTCAACCTGCACGGCTCGCTGCTACCGAAGTACCGTGGCCGCGTGCCGACCAACTGGGCCGTGCTCAACGGCGAGACCGAGACGGGCGCCACGCTGCACGAGATGACGGCCAAGCCGGACGCCGGCGCGATCGTCGCGCAAACGCCAGTGCCGATCCTGCCGGACGATACTGCGAGCCAGGTGTTCGATAAGGTGACCGTGGCCGCCGAGCAGACGCTGTGGCGGGTGCTGCCAGCACTGCTGGCTGGCGACGCACCGCGGCTGCCGAACGATCTGGCCGCGGGTAGCTATTTTGGTGGGCGCCGGCCCGAGGATGGCCGCATCGACTGGCGCCTGCCCGCACAGCAGGTCTACAACCTGGTGCGCGCGGTCGCGCCACCGTATCCAGGCGCGTTCACCGACGTCGGCGGCGAGCGCTTCATCGTCGCCGCGGCCCGGCTCGCGCGTCACGGCGCGGCCGTCGCCGCGAAATTGCCGCCAGGCTTGCAGGTTTGCGATAATGCGCTATTTGGCGTGTGCGGCGACGGCCGCGCGCTGGCGATCCGCGAACTGCGCCATGTCGGCCGCAACGCTTGCGATCCCACGCACGACGAGCGCGTAATCGACGCGGCAACGTTCCTGCGCCTTACTCAATCCTCATCGCATTCATGAAAAAAGTCCTGATCCTCGGCGTCAACGGCTTCATCGGCCATCACCTGTCTAAGCGCATCCTCGAGACCACCGATTGGGAAGTCTATGGGATGGACATGCACAAGGATCGTCTGGGTGGTCTGACGCAGCATCCGCGAATGCACTTCTTCGAAGGCGACATCACGATCAACAAGGAATGGGTCGAGTATCACATCCGTAAGTGTGACGCGATTCTGCCGCTGGTCGCGATCGCCACACCAGCCACCTATGTGAAGCAGCCGCTGCGCGTGTTCGAGCTTGATTTTGAGGCCAATGTGCCGATTGTGCGCTCAGCGGTCAAATACGGCAAGCATCTGGTCTTTCCGTCCACTTCCGAGGTATACGGCATGTGCACCGATGGCGAGTTCGACCCGGAAGCCTCGCCGCTGATCTACGGCCCAATCAACAAACCGCGCTGGATCTACGCATGCTCGAAGCAGTTGATGGACCGCGTAATCTGGGGCTACGGCATGGAGGGCCTGAATTTCACGCTGTTCCGCCCGTTCAACTGGATCGGCCCGGGGCTGGACACGATCCACACGCCGAAGGAGGGATCATCGCGCGTGGTCACGCAGTTCCTCGGCCATATCGTGCGGGGCGAGAACATCAGCCTGGTGGACGGCGGCGCACAAAAACGCGCGTTCACCGACATCGACGACGGCATCTCGGCGCTGATGCGGATCATCGAGAACCCGGCCGGCATCGCGACCGGGAAAATCTACAACATCGGCAATCCGCACAACAATTTCTCGGTGCGCGAGCTGGCCAACAAGATGCTGGCGCTGGCGGCAGATTACCCTGAGTATGCGCAGTCTGCACAACAGGTGAAGCTGGTGGAAACCTCGTCGAGCGCCTACTACGGCACCGGTTACCAGGACGTGCAGAACCGCGTGCCGAAAATCGACAATACGAAGCAGGATCTGGCCTGGGCACCGACGCTGTCGATGGACGACGCACTGCGCAAGATCTTCGAGGCCTACCGCTCGCAGGTCGCCGAAGCCCGCGCGCTGGTCGACTGACGGCACGAGTGACGGCAGTGGCCCGTATCGTACTGAAAATCGACGTCGACACGCTGCGCGGCACCCGTGAAGGCGTGCCGAACCTCGTGCGGATGCTCCGGCACGCTGGCGCCGGCGCCACGTTTCTATTCAGCCTAGGCCCCGACCACACCGGTTGGGCATTGCGCCGGGTATTCCGACCAGGGTTCCTGCGCAAGGTGTCGCGCACGTCGGTGCTCGAACACTATGGCCTCAAGACGCTCGCCTACGGCGTGCTGCTGCCCGGCCCGGACATCGGCGCGCGCGCGGCGGCGCAGATGCGTGCCACGCGCGATGCCGGCTTCGAGGTGGGCATTCATACATGGGACCACGTGTATTGGCAGGACAACGTGCGCACGCGTGAGCGCGCATGGACGATCGCACAAATGGCGAAAAGCCACGCGCGCTTCGTCGAGGTATTCGGCGAGGCGCCGCGTACCCATGGCGCAGCAGGCTGGCAGATGAACGACCATGCATTTCATCAACTCGACGCATGGGGCATCCGGTACGCGTCCGACGGGCGCGGCCATGGCCCGTATCGGCCGACGGTAAACGGCATGCCGCTTGCCCATGTGCAGCTGCCAACCACGCTGCCAACATTGGACGAAGTGCTCGGGCTGGATGGGTTGAGCGTGGACAACGTCGCCGATTACCTGTTGTCGCTGACGCGGCACGACGGCGTTGACCACGTATTCACACTGCACGCAGAACTGGAAGGACAGAAGCTCGCCCCCGTGCTCGAACGCCTGCTGGCGGGCTGGCGCGCGCAGGGGCATGCATTGGTGTCGATGGCCGACTATTACGCCACGCTGGACCTGGACTCGCTGCCATCGTACCCTGTCGCGTGGGGTGAGGTACCAGGCCGCGCCGGCGAGCTAATCATTCAGCCCGACTGAAGCAATGGCGCGAGCGTCGGTCTGCATCGGTCCTGCTCGCTGCCGCTGGTCATAACAACAGGAGAAATCCGTGCCGAGCATTGCGATCGACCACGCCGTTCCCGATTTCAGCGCTTCAGCGACGGGTGGCGAATTTACGCTGTCTGCGCTGAAAGGCAACAAGGTCGTTCTCTATTTCTATCCGAAGGACAACACACCGGGCTGCACCACCGAGAGCCTGGCGTTTCGTGACGCGTACCCGGCCTTCAAGCAGGCGGGTGCCGAGATCGTCGGCATCTCGCGCGACAGTGTACGCTCGCACGAGAACTTCCAGCGCAAGCTCGAATTGCCGTTCGTGCTGGTGTCCGACGCCGACGAGAGTGTGTGCCAGCTATTCGATGTCGTCAAAATGAAAAAGATGTACGGTAAGCAGGTACGTGGCATCGAGCGCTCGACTTTCCTGCTCGATGCGCAGCATGTACTGCGCCGCGAGTGGCGCGGCGTGAAGGTGCCCAACCATGTCGATGAGGTGCTGGCCGCCGTGCAAGCCCTGTGACGCAGTTGACGCAGCGCCACATGTGCCCTTTGACGTGAGCGTTTGACGCAGGTTATAGTGGGCCGCAATGAAGGCTGACTCCCTACCTTACCGCCGTGCTCCCCGTCCAAGGGGGTGCGGCTTTTTTTATTGGAGCCGCACCGACCTAGGCGAACCGGCACCCATTACATGTGACTGACACTCGCGCACGTCGCAGAGGGCGCCGCTGTATCGGCGCTCAAGCGGCGTGCATCGTTGAACTGATTCCGTCAGAGGAAACCATGCCTTTGCCTACCGCGCCGAGCAAACTCGGAAACCTGCTTTCACCCGACGAATACAAGGCCAAGGTGAAGACGGCCAAGGGCGCGCGCAAGCGCTCGCCTGCCACCGGGCACGACCATGACGACGCTTACGTAAGCCAGGACGACGGTGTCGCGCTCGGCGCCGCGGTGAGCGAGCCCCTGCCGGCGCTGACATCGCTTGAAGCAGACAATGCGGCATTGCGCGCAGCGTTGCCGGATGAGGAGGTGGTACGCGAGGCGCCCACCGCGCGCAAGCGCAAGTCGAAGCAGACCGCAGCGCTGCTTCAGCCATCACGCCCCGCCCCAGAGACGGCCGCCCCCAACTCAGTCTCGGCCGAGGTGGCCCGTGACGCGGCCGCGCCGGCGCCCGTCGCATTGCGCGAGACGCCCACGCCGACACGCGCCACACCGCCTACGCTTTCCATCGCGCCGAGCACACGGGGCACGCGGCGACGGGCTAGTACGCGCGCCGCCGACACGACGCGCAAGCTTTTCGTACTCGACACAAACGTGCTGATGCACGATCCGAGTTGCGTGTTCCGCTTCGAGGAACACGATGTCTACCTGCCAATGATCACGCTCGAGGAACTCGACAACCATAAGAAAGGGATGTCGGAGGTCGCACGCAATGCGCGGCAGGTCAGCCGCACGCTGGACGCGCTGGTGGCCGACGCCGGCAGCGCGATGATCACCGGCATCGCGCTGTCGCAGTTGGGCAACCGAGAAGCGGCCGGGCGCCTATTCTTCCAAACCGAACTCACCGATATTGAACTGGTGGTCGGGCTCCCGCAAGGCAAAGCGGATAATCAGATTCTGGGCGTTGTGCGGGCGCTGCAGGCGCAGATGCCGGAGCGGCAAGTCGTGCTGGTGTCCAAGGACATCAACATGCGTATTAAGGCGCATGCACTCGGCTTGCCGGCCGAGGACTATTTCAATGACCAGGTCCTCGAGGACAAGGACCTGCTCTACTCTGGCGTGCGCGCGCTGCCGCAAGATTTCTGGACGCGGCACGGCAAGGGCATGGAGAGCTGGCAGGACACCAAGAGCGGCACCACGTACTACCGGGTCACCGGGCCGCTGTGTGCGTCGCTGCTGGTCAATGAGTTCGTCTATCTCGAGCCTCAAAACGGCGAGCCGGCCTTTCACGCGGTGGTGCGCGAAATCAACGGCAGGACAGCGTTGTTGCAGACGCTGCGCGACTACGGACACCACAAGAACAACGTATGGGGCATCACGGCGCGCAACCGCGAGCAAAACTTCGCGCTGAACCTGCTGATGAACCCGGAGGTTGATTTCGTCACGCTGCTCGGCCAGGCCGGCACCGGCAAGACGTTGATGGCATTGGCCGCAGGCCTGGCGCAGGTGCTCGATGACAAGCGCTACAACGAGATCATCGTCACGCGCGCGACCGTGCCGGTAGGCGAGGACATCGGGTTTCTGCCCGGCACCGAAGAGGAAAAGATGCAGCCATGGATGGGCGCGTTCGACGACAACCTCGAAGTGTTGCAAAAAACCGACGACACGGCCGGTGAATGGGGGCGCGCCGCCACGCAGGAATTGATCCGTTCGCGGCTCAAGGTCAAGAGCATGAACTTTATGCGCGGACGCACCTTCGTCGATAAGTACGTGATCATCGATGAAGCGCAAAACCTGACGCCGAAACAAATGAAGACGTTGGTCACACGGGCCGGCCCCGGCACGAAAATGATTTGCCTGGGCAACATCGCGCAGATCGACACGCCGTACTTGACAGAAGGCAGTTCGGGACTGACCTATGTGGTGGACCGCTTCAAAGGGTGGACCCACGGCGGCCACGTCACGCTGGCGCGTGGCGAACGGTCGCGCTTGGCAGACTACGCCTCGGACGTGCTGTAGTGCTGTAGCGCTGTGGTGCTATAGCGAACAGCGCGGCGATCCCCACCGCCAGCCAACATCAGCTTCCAGCGCCGGATCTAATGATCCGGCGCTTTTTTTTCGGGATGCCACGCCAGCTGCCGACACGAAACATGTGCTATCCAGGCGACGTCATTCCTCGGAAACTTAAAGTTCTTTCTTAAGTGTATTGGCCAGAGCCCGGTGCGGCGGCTATGATTCGGACATTGCCCCGCCGGAAGGCGTGCGCCTGGTCGCCCGCCCGCTTTTTCATGCGCCTCCCCTGGATTGCACTCGCGCCCTGCTCCATCGCTGTACTGCTTGCCGCTTGCTCCAGCGTGCAGCCGCCCGTCACGCGCGGGGATGCAACGCCGGCGAGCGGCTACCGCACGCGCCCATCGTCTGGGCTCGGCTTCGTGGATCACAGTGTCGGCCAGGAGGAAGTGTCAATCCAGGCAATGAGCCTAGTCGGCGTGCGCTATCGTTGGGGAGGCAACACGCCAAGCAGCGGTTTCGACTGCAGTGGACTCGTACGCTACGTGCTAGCACGCTCGGTGGCGGTCGAGCTGCCGCGAACCACGGTTGAAATGAGCCGACGCGGGCGACCGATCCAGCCGAACGAAATCGCGCCCGGCGACCTGGTCTTCTTCAACACGTCCGGCCGGCCGCATTCGCACGTCGGCATCTACGTGGGCAACATGCGCTTCGTCAACGCGCCGTCAACCGGTGGCACGGTACGCATCGACTACATGACGAACCCGTACTGGGCGAAGCGATTCGATGGCATTCGCCGTGTCGCCCCGGTGCGCAACGCGCCAAAGGGGCCGTTTGACGCACCGACGCTGCTGGCGGCCTCAGCGCCACCGACACCGCCAACCGGCACGCGCGGCGCGATGCCCAGCTGGGTGGCGCCTGCTGCTGCGAGTACGCGGCACGGGATGGCTTATGCCGCTGGCGAAGCCGTGAGCGGCCGGGATGCGTTCGCGTCGACGCCACCGTCGGTATCCATTGCACGCGCGCAGGCGCGCGGCGTCGGTGCCGTCGAGCCAGACCCGATCGGCGCGATGGCGGCCGCCGGCGATACGTTGTTCGATGCGTTTGAGCAGTTCCCGCCGACCGCTGCGACCACGCGCAGCCAAGCGGCTTCATGGACCGCCGCGCCGGTCATGTCGGCCGCCCCCGATCCTGCCGCCACGACAGCAAGCGCCGCGCCGGCTGCGGGCAGCCAGGACTACGGGGCCGATACGCCGATGGCCACGCCAGCGCAGGCGGCCGCGGCCAATGATCCCATCGCCCGTTTCGCCCACGACAATTTCTGAGTGCCAGGCCACCCGATCAGCACGACTCGCGCGCAACCAGCCGCGGCTCGTACTGGACTGGGCTGGGCCGCGACACGAAGCAGGACGAAATCACCGACGTTGCGCTGCTCTTGGCCAGTGCGCGCCCCAATTACGTGCACGGTGCGATCATCCCGATGGACGGCCGCAGCGCGGCAGTGATCCGAGTGCGCCTACAGCAGCCGCTGACCGAGCCACCAGCCGGCAGCAGACAGCGCGGCGGATGCCGGAATCGTCAGAATCCAGGCCCAGACGATATTGCCGGCGACACCCCAGCGTACGGCCGACAGTTTCTGCGTCGCCCCGACGCCGACGATTGCGCCGGTGATTGTGTGCGTCGTCGAGACCGGAATACCGAGCCACGACGCCATGAATAGCGTAATCGCACCACCGGTCTCCGCACAGAAGCCACCGACCGGCTTGAGCCGCGTGATGCGCTGCCCCATCGTGCGCACGATCCGCCAGCCGCCGAACAACGTGCCCAGGCCCATCGACACGTAGCAACCGGCAATCACCCAGGTCGGCGGCGCGTCGGCGCTCACCGACGCATAGCCGGTCGCGATCAGCAACATCCAAATGATGCCGATCGTCTTCTGCGCGTCGTTGCCTCCGTGCCCCAGGCTGTACAGCGACGCGGACACGAGTTGAAGCCGACGGAAATGCCGGTCAACGCGGCTTGGCGGCGTGCGGAAGAAAAACCATGACACGAGCAGCATGAACAGCGACCCGAGCACGAAGCCGAGCAACGGCGACACAAAAATGAAGGCGATCGTCTTTACCAGTCCGTCCACGTTCAGCGCGCCCCACCCCGACTTGGCCAGCGCCGAGCCGACCAAACCGCCGATCAGCGCATGCGACGAACTCGACGGGATCCCGTAGTACCAAGTCACGATGTTCCAGCCAATCGCCCCTACCAGCGCGCCGAACACCACGTAGTGATCGATGATGCCGGGGTCGATTGTGCCTTTGCCGACCGTGGCCGCCACCTTCAGATGAAAAATGAAATACGCGACGACGTTGAAGCCGGCGGCGAATGCCACGGCCTGGTGCGGCTTGAGCACACCGGTCGATACCACGGTCGCGATCGAGTTTGCCGCGTCGTGGAAACCGTTCATGAAATCGAATACCAGCGCGACGGCAACCAGCAGCGCGACCGCCCATAGAGCAAGTTGGATCGAATGCATCAGCTGCCCTATCTATGCGTTCTCGAGCACGATACCTTCGATGATGTTCGCGACATCCTCGCACTTATCCGTCACGGCTTCGAGCAACTCGAAAATCGCTTTCAGCTTGATCAACGTCTTGACGTCGTCCTCCTCGCGAAACAGCTTGGACATCGCCGAGCGCAGCAGGCGATCCGCATCGGATTCGTAACGATCGATCTCCTCGCAGGCCTTCAGGATCGCACTGGCGCGTTTCATGTCGTGCAACAAACCCACCGCCGTCTGCACGCGCTCGCACGTCAGCCGGCAAACATGCGCGAGTTCGTTCGCCTCGGAGGTTACCGCACGCACGTCGTACAGCGACACCGCAGTGGCGACATCCTCCATCAAATCGAGGATGTCGTCCATCGTCGTGATCAGCTTATGGACCTCGTCGCGGTCCAACGGCGTGATAAAGGTTTTGTGCAGCAAATCGATACATTCGTGCGTCAGCTTGTCGGCACGTTTCTCGTTCGCTTGCACGTTCTGCTTGTGAACCTCCGCATTGGGCAGGTCTTCGATCAACCGCTCGAGTTCGAGACTGGCATCGACCATGCATTTCGCGTGGGCGTTAAAGATTTCGAAAAACTTGCCTTCAGTAGGCATAAAGCGTCCGAACATGAATCCCTCGGAAGTAATGGGCGCTGACACAAAAGTGCAGTATTGTACCTGGGCGTCGCCAGCCTGCGCGATGTGTAATATGCGTGCCGCTGCGGCACAGCGCAGCACAAGCGTAGCGCGCGCGATCGAGCGGGCATAAATGGGCGACGTTAAAGACACATCCCGGCTATTCGCTGCCGTAGAACGTCGACACGCCAGCAAAATTATCGAATTTTGTATAGGGTCCCAGGAACGTCAAGCGAACGGGCCCGATCGGTCCGTTTCGCTGCTTGCCGATAATGATCTCGGCCGTCCCCTTGTCGGGGCTGTCCGGGTTGTAAACCTCGTCGCGGTAAATAAACAGGATCACGTCCGCATCCTGCTCGATCGCGCCAGACTCGCGCAGGTCCGACATGACCGGACGCTTGTTCGGCCGCTGCTCCAAGCCCCGATTTAGCTGAGACAGCGCGATAACCGGCACGTCAAGCTCTTTGGCCAAGCTCTTGAGCGAGCGCGAAATTTCAGAAATCTCTGTCGCGCGGTTCTCACCCGGCGACGAGCCGGTCATCAATTGCAGATAATCGACGATAATCAAGCCTAGCTTGCCGCACTGACGCGCCAGTCGCCGTGCCCGAGAGCGCAATTCCATCGGATTGAGCCCGCCCGTCTCGTCGATAAAGATCTGCGCTTCGCTCATTTTCTGCACCGCGTGCGTGAGCTTGGGCCAATCCTCGTCGGTCAGCCGCCCGGTACGCATCCGGTGTTGGTCGAGCCGGCCAATCGAGCCGAGCATCCGCATCACAAGCTGCGTGCCCGGCATTTCCATCGAGAACACCGCGACCGGCAAACCGTACTCGACCGCGACATACTCACCGATGTTCATCGAAAATGCGGTTTTGCCCATCGATGGCCGTCCAGCAACGATGATCAATTCGCCGCCGTGCATCCCGGAGGTCATTCGGTCCAAGTCAATGAAACCGGTTGGCGTGCCGGTCACATCGCTCGGATTCGCCGTGTGGTACAGCGTGTCGATCCGCTCGACCACTTGTGTCAACAACGGCCCGATTTCCAGGAACCCTTGCGTGCCGCGCTGACCTTCCTCCGCGATGGAGAAGACCTTTGCCTCGGCCTCGTCGAGCAGCTGCCGGACCTCTTTGCCCTGCGGATTGAACGCGTCACCGGCAATCTCGTCGGCAACGGTCACCAGCTTGCGCAACACCGCGCGGTCGCGAACGATCTCGGCATACCGGCGGATATTCGCCGCGCTTGGCGTGTTCTGCGCAAGCGCATTCAGATAGGCAAGGCCGCCGACATCGTCCGCCTTGCCCGCGGTGGACAGCGACTCGAACACCGTGATCACATCAGCAGGTCGCGACGTGGCAATCAGCTTGCCGATGTGCTCGTAGATCAGCCGGTGATCAAAGCGGTAGAAATCCTGGTGACCCAGGAAGTCCGCAATCCGGTCCCACGCGCCGTTGTCGAGCAGCAAACCGCCAAGCACTGACTGCTCGGCCTCGATCGAATGCGGCGGGACCTTCAGTGACTCAAGTTGCGGATCGTGGTTTGAAGCGTTCATGGGCACCGATTATCGGTCATTCAGCCATTCGCGCAATGGCATGACACAAAAAAAGCAGGAACCGGTTCCCCGGATCCTGCTTGCACGCGACACCCGAAGGTGCGCAGCCGTCTTACGCGTGCTCGCCGAGCACCGACACTGTGATGTCCGTCACCACGTCGGTGTGCAGCGCCACTTGCACCGGATGGTCACCCACGGTCTTCAGTGGACCTTGCGACAGGCGCACTTGTGCCTTCTCAACGTCAAAGCCTTGCTGCTTGAGCGCGGCGGCGATGTCCTGATTCGTGACCGAGCCGAACAAACGGCCATCGACACCCGACTTCTGCGTAATTTGCAGCGTCAGGCCGGCCAGCTTCTCGCCCTGGGCCTGCGCAGCGGCCAGCTTGTCGGCCGCTGCCTTCTCGAGTTCCGCGCGACGCACTTCGAATTCGGCGATCGCGTCCTTCGTTGCACGGCGGGCCTTGCGCTGCGGAATCAGGAAGTTACGTGCGTAGCCGTCCTTGACCTTGACGATGTCGCCCAGATTACCGAGGTTGACAACTTTTTCCAACAAAATAACTTGCATTCGAATTCTCCTTGATCGACGCCCGCTTAGGCCTTGTGCAGGTCCGTGTACGGCAGCAGCGCGAGGAAGCGCGCCCGCTTGATCGCCGTGTCGAGCTGGCGTTGATAGTGAGCCTTCGTGCCAGTCAGGCGCGCCGGCGTGATCTTGCCGTTTTCGCCAATGAAGTCCTTCAGCGTCTCGATATCCTTGTAGTCGATGTACTCGACGCCGGCTGCCGTGAAGCGGCAGAACTTCTTGCGCTTGAACAGCGGGTTCTGTTGCTGGCGACGCTTGTCGAATTTCTTACCAGTGGGACGAGCCATGATCAGTCCTTTTCTATATCCTGCAATGCTGTGATGTGAAATACCAGGGTTTTCGCGTTACGGTGTCTTCGGGCCAGAAAACCGTCGAAATGCGCGTGAACACCCAACCCGCACGCCGCCACCTTGCTGCTGATGTCGCCGGCGGCCAGCGCCGGGATCGTCAACTCGACGCGGCGACTGACACCGGCCTCGACGACTTCCGACTCGTGCCGCAATACGCAATTGACGATCGGCACGCCGGCTGGCGTATAACGCACCGGATCGCGCTCGATGACGCTCGCCACGAGCTGCAACCGGTTCGACATGCGCGCGCGACGGCTTGCGCCTGTTCCCTGATATTGCCCGCTACGTTACGCTTGCGCTTCAGAAGCCTGAGGCTGTGCAGCCGCCTTCTTCGCTTCCTCACGCTGCACTTCCTTCATCATCGGCGACGGGCCGGTCTCGGCCTTCTTCATCTTGACGATCAAGTGGCGCAGCACCGCGTCGTTGAACTTGAACGCATGTTCCAGTTCGTCGAGCGTGGCCTGGTCACATTCGATGTTCATGCAGACGTAGTGTGCCTTCGCGAGCTTTTCGATCATGTAGGCCAACTGGCGGCGGCCCCAGTCTTCGATACGGTGGATCTGGCCACCGTGGCTAGTGATCGTCGACTTATACTTCTCAATCATCGCGGGCACCTGCTCGCTCTGGTCGGGGTGCACGATGAACGTGATTTCATAGTGACGCATAGACACTCCTTATGGATAGAAGCCACCCGAGCGTCGAACCGGTGTGGCAAGCGAGAAACGAGCGATTTTAGCCTAACTGCCTGGCATGTGCAATCGGCGCTTGGGTTTCTGACGCAATTTCAATGGGTTATCGCCAGTCGGGCGCGGCCCTCGACCATTCAGCCTGGTCACCTGCCGGCAGCGGGACTTGCCATCCAGCCCCGGTTGGGCAGCGCTCACTGGCTCGTTCCGCGCAAGTGAAGTAGGCCACACATCAAACAACCTGCGCGGACCCGGCTATCAAACTCAGACGACGACACGGCGCGCACCATGATTCAGCGATTCCAGCTGGCTTCGCACTTCAGGGCTTATCGGGTTGTCTTCCATGTTCAGCGAAGCAAGCCTATAGGCACGCCTGTGTAGTACGTCGATCAACCGTAACGCGCCTTCGTCGTCGATCTCCGTGTCCATCAAGTCCAACGACCTCAACCTGCAGTTCGCGAGCCCCAATGGGACGCCCAGGTGTTCGACACCCTGCGCGCCGATAGCGTTGGAAGACAGGTCCAGTGACGTGACCTTGCAATTCGGATGGGCCAGCGCCCGGCTCACCTGCTCAACGCCTCGGTGGTCGATTGCATTGAACGCAAGATTCAGCGACACAACCTTGCAATTTGCATCGCGGATCGCGCGGGCCATATGCGCTGCCCCTTCGTTGCCGATGTTATTGCTGCCAAGCCCCAGCGACACCAGCTTGCAATTGGGATGGCTCAACGGATCGGCCACATGCTTGGCACCGTCAGCGCCGATCTGATTGCCCTGCAAATCCAGCGACGTGAGTTGACAACCTGCGTTGCCCAACGCACGGCCCAAGTGTTCCGCACCTTGCGCACTGATGCCATTGGACCCGACGTCAAGTGACGTCAGTTTGCAATGTGGATCAGTCAGCGCGCGTGCGATGTGCCGCACACCGCCATCCGCGATGTTGTTTTGTCTCAGGCTGAGCCCGGCGAGCTTGCAATGTGAGTTGGCGAGCGCCTGTCCAACATGCTCAGCGCCCGCTTCACTAATGCGATTGTTGCCCAAATCCAGCGCTGTCAGACTGCCGCCGGGATGGGTTAGCGCCGCGCACAGGGACGCAATACTACGATCGCTGACGCCATTGTCGCGTAGACTCAGCATCGTGAGGCCACAACGCTGGTTGGACAGCATACGGGCCAGATGCGCGACACCTTCGTCATTGATGTGATTACTGCTCAGGTTCAGCGACACAAGCTTGCAAGCGGAGTCGCCCAATACACGACTCAGTTGCTCCGCACTGGCTTCCTGCAGCGAATTACGTCCCAGGTCAAGCGACTCCAGCTTGCAGTGTTCGTTAGCCAACGCTTGGATCACCGGCGCGGCGCCTTCGTCACCGGTCCGGTTGGCGTACAAGCTCAGCGACGTCAACTTGCAATTCGGGTGAGTCAGCGCCCGCCCGAGATGTTGGGCACCTCGCCTAGAAATGCCACAATGGTTTAGGTTCAACGACGTGAGTTGGCAGTTCGGATCGCACAATGCGTCCGCCAGAGACTTCGCGCTTTTTGCACTGATCGGATTGTTACTTAGATCCAGCGAAGTGATCGTACAATCTGGACTCCGTAGCAAGTCAGCTAACTGTTGAACTTTTAATTCTCCGACGCAACCTTTTTCGATGCAACCGCCGCCAAAGCTCAACGTCTTAATCCGCGGGTAACGCTGCTGTTGAATGTCTTTCAGCACCGTACCCATCTCGGACACGTTCGAAACCGTTATGGAACGCGTCATCGCGTCGGCGATCGCCATCAGCCGAGTATTTTTCGACCGCTGGAACGGCTGCAGCACGTCATGCCCGCCGACGCTCGCGATGTGATACAAAATCTCTGTTGGCAATGCAGTCAACGAGCGCGGTTTTGATGGCGCATTGCGCAGTGGCTTTTGCGCCAACACGCCGCACCGTTCGGCCGGCTCATGAGCGCGCGGCAACCCGTCGAGCAGGGAAGCAACGGGCCGCTCGGTGGCGCTGACCGACCCGCGACGCGTCTGCGGCAAGACAACAGCATGGCCGCCGTCTTCAGCGTTTTGGGCGTTGCTCACGTGACTGATTTTACTGACCACAATAGCCTCCGTCGATAGGGCGGCTATGCAAGAAGCGCAAGCGGCAACCCATGCTTCACCGATGCGAGCGGCTATTCGTCAGCCGTGGCCGGCGATTCGTTGGGTTCGCTTCGTCTAGCTGCATGGCTGCATGCATTGCGCCTGTGCTGGCCGAACCGGTTAAGCCAGACCCGAACGCATGTCGCGCATGCCCGGGCAGAACTTCGCCAAAGTACCGCAATGGCCGGCCAATCATCATCGATACGCGAACGTAGAACAGCAACAGCGACAGCAGCCACACACCGCCCGCACCGGATAGACGATCAGTAGGCCTGCACATGAGATCGCGCGCCACAGCCGATGAGCGCAGCGCCGTGCCAGCAATCAGTACTGGTCGAACAGGCTCTGCAGCATCGCAGGCTCGCTCCAGCCGTGCGCGAGCGCGAGCATCAGCAGCACACGTGCTTTGTACGGGTTCAGCGTGCCGGCGCTGACCAGGCCCAGCGCGTCATCCGGCGCAGCGCCGTTGCGCATCACGTGCCCAGAGCCGACGCGCGACGAGCGCACCACCGCGACGCCGCGCGCACGCGCATCGGCCAGTGCCTGCTGCAACGTCGCGTGAATCGACCCATTGCCGGTTCCAGCGACGACGATGCCGCGCACGCCGGCGTCAACCAGCGCATCGACAACCACCCGCGACACGCCAGCATGACTGACGATGATCTGGACCGCCGGCAGCGCGTGCTGCGTATCGATGGCCTCGAGCTTGAACACCGATTCAATCGTATGCGCGCGCGTCACGCGCCGCTGGAATTCAACCCGCCCATCCTGCACCCAGCCCAGTACGCCGCTTTCCGGCGACGCGAATGCGTCGACCGCATACGTGCTGACCTTCGTGATGTCACGTGCGCTATGGATCCGGTTCGCAAACGCAACTAGCACGCCGCGCGCTGCCGCATCTGGACGGGCGGCGAGCGTCACTGCATTGAGCAGGTTCAGCGAGCCATCGGCCGACAATGCGGTAAACGGCCGCATTGCCGCAGTTAGCACGACCGGTTTCGCGCTCGTCACGGTCAAGTGCAGCCAATACGCCGTTTCCTCCAGCGTATCGGTGCCATGCGCGATCACGAGTCCGTCGATGTCGTCCTGCGCGAGCAATGCATTGACACGGCGCGCCAGCGTGATCCATAGCGCCTCGTCGATGTCCTTGCTGTCGATGTTGGCAACCTGCTCCGCACGGATCGCTGCAACGCGGCCTAGCGCCGGCACGGCGGCCAGCAGCCGGTCCACGCCAACCACGCCGGCCGTGTAGCCGACGGTCCGGGCCGCGTCGGCCGCCTCGCCGGCGATCGTGCCACCGGTCGCCAGTACGGCGACAGTGGGCCGTCTCCAGTGCGCCGCGTCTACGCTCATTCGAGCCCTTGACTGGCAAGGAACTCGTCGTAGCGGCCACTGAAGTCGACGATCCTGCCGTCCGGGCGGACCTCGATGATTCGGTCCGCCAGGCCGTTGACGAATTCACGGTCGTGCGACACGAAGATCAGCGTGCCTTCGTATCTCTCGAGCGCGATCTGCAGCGACTCGATCGACTCCATGTCCATGTGGTTCGTCGGCTCGTCCATCAGCAACACGTTGTGCCGCCCGAGCATCAGCTTGCCCCACAGCATCCGCCCTTTTTCGCCGCCAGAGAGCACCTTGACGGACTTCTTCACGTCGTCACCAGAAAACAGCAGGCGCCCGAGCGTGCCGCGCACCATCGTCTCGTCGTCGCCCTCCTGACGGAACGGGTCAATCCACTCGGTCAACGTCACGTCGTCCGGAAAGGCCTCGGACGTGTCCTGCGGCATGTAGCCGACATTCGCGTTCTCAGCCCACTTCACGTGCCCATGATCCAGCGGCAGGTTGCCGAACAACGCGCGCAGCAACGTGGTCTTGCCGGCGCCATTCTCGCCAACGATGGCGATCTTCTCGCCCGGCTGCACGGACAGGTCCAGGTTCTGGAAGATTGTCCGGTCATATTGCTTCGTGATCTGCTCGGCAAGCACTGCGATGTTGTGCAGCTTCTTGTCGAACTCGAAGCGGATGAATGGATTCTGCCGCGACGACGGCTTGAATCCCTCGATCTTGATCTTGTCGATTTGTTTGAGCCGGCTCGTCGCCTGGCGAGCCTTGGACTTGTTCGCAGAGAAGCGGCGCACGAAGTCCTGCAGATCCGCGATGCGCTCCTTGGCCTTCGCGTTCGCGGCGGCTTGCCGCTCGCGCGCCTGCGCCGACGCAAGCATGTAATCGTCGTAGTTGCCCGGGTAAATCTTCAGCGTGCCAAAGTCCATGTCTGCCATGTGCGTGCAGACTTGGTTCAAGAAGTGCCGATCGTGCGAGATGATGATCATCGTCGAATCCCGCTCGTTCAGGACGTTCTCGAGCCAGCGGATCGAATTGATGTCCAGATTGTTCGTCGGCTCGTCCAGCAGCAGCACGTCTGGGTCGGAGAACAGCGCCTGCGCCAGCAGCACACGCAGCTTCCAGCCCGGCGCAATGTTGCTCATCGGCCCGTTGTGGTCCTCGATCGCGATGCCGATGCCCAGCAGCAGCTCACCGGCGCGCGCCTCAGCCGTGTAGCCATCGTACTCGGCGAACTTCGCTTCGAGTTCCGCGGCGCGCATGTAGTCGTCATCGGTCGCGTCCGGATTCGCATAGATCGCGTCGCGCTCGCTCATCGCCTGCCACATCTCGGTATGGCCCATCATTACGACGTCGAGCACGCGCATGTCCTCGTAGGCGAACTGGTCCTGCCGCAGCTTACCCAGCCGTACGTTCGGCTCGAGCATGACCGTGCCAGCACTCGGCTCCAGGTCGCCGCCGAGGATCTTCATGAACGTCGATTTGCCGCAGCCATTCGCTCCGATCAACCCATAGCGGTTGCCCTCGCCGAATTTAACGGAGATGTTTTCGAACAAGGGCTTGGGCCCGAATTGCATCGTAATGTTCGCGGTAGACAGCACGGGGACGTCCTCAAAGCGGGATTCGGGAAAAGCCTGTCATTTTACCACCCCAGCGCTCGCGGCAGAGGCCAGCCAACGCGCGGCCGAGCCGGCACGCAGCGCGGTGGCCAGTGCAGCATCTCGATCGCCATGCTGGGCAGTCGTGACCCTGGTTACCGGATGGTTCGACACGGCGCCGTGGCGTGCGCCTACGTCTGAGTCACATGACGGCGCACAACCCGCTCGCGTGGGCTTCATGGTGCGCTGGACACTGAACGCCGGCGGGATGCTGAACGCCGACGCGTTGCACGGGCCCACACCGATAGCCGGCGATGAGCCAGCAGCGGACGCATGAAGTCACCTACCTCGATCTAGGCATCACGATCTGGCGGTGGCCGCCAGCCGACACCTCACCGCAGCCGCCGTGGGCCGCGGCAAGGCGGGGCGCCCACGACTGCCCGCGCCACTAGTACTGGGCGGACAGCGACAATTGCGTGCCGTCCGACAACGTCAACGTCTTGGTCTTGCCATTGATCGGCAACGATAACCGGGTGACTTGGCTGAATGACACTGTTTTGGGACAGGCCAACGGCTTGCCATCGACCGTCACGGTCGAGGTGCCCTGCACCGCACGGCCGCTGAAGTACAGCTGCAGGCTCGCCATATGGTTCTTAACGATCGGGGCGAGCCTGAGTTGGATTTGCCGGATTGGCGCGCCAGTGGCGTCGACCGGCACGCCGGATGCGCCGGGGCAACGCGGCGGCACCGAAGCTGGTGCTCCGGGGGCGGGCATGCGCCACGTGTAGTCATCGATCTGTCCGGAGCGGACAATGCGCGTTTGCTCCGCATTGCCGTACGTTTTCGACGTCACCTTGACGGTGTACTTCACCCGCGGCGCAGACGCCTCGGGCAAAGGTTGCAGCTGCGCCGCGGCGTTCACCGGCACGGCGGCGAGCGCCATGGGCAGCATCAACGGTCCTAGCCGCGCCGCGACACGGCGGATCGCTGCGCGGTATCGGGTGCGCGAACGGCTTGACATCATGTTATTGCCTCCTTGCTATACACGAATCCTGTATTTGCCAGTGTAGCGCGCCTCGCGCATGCCATGACGGATGGCCATGCCGCCGCCTCCAGCGAGCAGCTACAATAGCCGCTTTTTCCGCGACGCACGCGGCCCGGATCGCCACCGATCCACCTCGACGACCGACACCTGTAGAACGATGAATCTAGTGATCCAAAGCGCCGCGCCGCTGTCCGATGACCATCTGCGACTGCTGACCGCGTTGGCGGGCGGCACGCATGCCGAGCGCCTCGATGCACACGCGCTGCGCGTGCGCGAGGCGAGTCCGTCGCAACGCGCCGATATCGCCGCATACTGTCGCACGCACCAGCTCGACTATGCGTATGTTCCACTGCGCCGGCTCGCGGATTTTGGCCTTGTCGCAATGGATATGGATTCGACGCTGATCACGATTGAGTGCATCGACGAGATCGCCGACTTTTGCGGTTTAAAGGCGCAGGTGGCAGCCATCACCGAGGCGGCGATGCGCGGCGAGATCACGGATTTCAACGAGAGCCTGGTGCGACGCGTCGGTCTGCTCGCTGGCCTGGACGCCAATGTGCTTGCGAACGTGTACGAGCAGCGCTTGCGCCTGTCGCCCGGCGCGCAAGCCATGCTCGACGGCGCGCGTGCCGCCGGTCTGCGAACCCTGCTGGTGTCAGGCGGCTTTACGTTCTTCACTGAGCGCTTGAAGTCTCGGCTCAGGCTCGATTTTACACGGGCGAACACGCTGGAGATCGTCGACGGTAAGCTGACCGGACGCGTGGTCGGCGAAATCGTCAATGGCGACGTGAAAGCGCGCACGTTGCTCGACACGTGTGCCCAACTCGGCATCGAACCATCACGCGCGATCGCGCTCGGCGACGGCTCGAATGACGTGCCGATGATGGCAGCGGCCGGTTGGTCAGTCGCGTTCCGCGCCAAGCCGCTGGTGCGTGAGCGCGCCAGCTGCGCCCTCGATCACGTCGGACTCGACGGCCTGCTGCGCCTGTTCGACTGACGCGGTGGCATGACCGGCAAGCGCGATGTCGCCGACGCGCGATATGTCATCGCAGGTGCCGCGTCAGGCTGCGCTCAATGTCGGCGCGCAAGTCGGCCTCGTGCTCCAGGCCGATATAGAAACGTACCAGCACGCCACGATGCGGCCACGTACCGGCGGTACGCATCGCCGCAATGTCATACGGCATCGCGATACTGTGCGCGCCACCCCAGCTCCAGCCGAGCGCGAATAGCTCGAGCCCCTCGACGAATGCGTCAATCTGCGCGCTCGTGTAGCATGGATCGAACACCACCGAGAACAATCCTCCCGCACCGGTGAAATCCCGCTTCCAATATGCGTGGCCCGGGCAGTCTTCAAATGCCGGATGCAGTACCGCAGCGACCTCCGGGCGGCGCTTCAGCCACCCGGCGATCGCCAATGCGCTGCGCTCGTGCGCACGGTAACGCACTTGCATCGACGGCAATCCGCGCAGCACCAGCGAGCAATCGTCGGCCGACACGCCAAGGCCGACGCGCATCCGGGCTCGCTTCATCGCCAGGTACAAGTCGTGGTCCGCCGTGATCGTCGCGCCCATCAGCACGTCGCTGCCGCCGGACTGGTACTTGGTCAGCGCTTGCACCGAGATGTCGACCCCATGCTCGAACGGCTTGAACACGAGGCCAGCCGAATAGGTATTGTCGAGCGCCGTCACGATGCCGCGCTCGCGCGCAAGTGCCGTGATGGTGGGTACGTCCGGCACTTCCATCGTTATGGACCCGGGCGCCTCTAGCCAAATCAGCCTCGTGTTCGGCCGTAACAGCGCGGCCATTCCCGAGCCAACCATTGGATCGTAATAGCGGACCGTGATCCCGAAATCCTGCGCGAGCCAGTCACCATGCTCGCGATTGGGGGAATAAACATTGTCCGGAACCAACACGTCGTCGCCCGCCTTCACGAATGCAAAATAGACATTCGAGATCGCAGATAGGCCGGAGGGTTGCAGCAATGCATAACGCCCGCCTTCGATCGCCGCGATGCGCTGCTGCAAGGCCACCGACGTCGGCGTCGCGTGCAGGCCATAGCGCCACTGCGCATCACTGCGCCAGTCCAGCGCGCGCATCGACGCTAAGTCCGGGAATATCACCGTCGATGCCCGTGCGGTCGGCACCGAGAACGATTCAAAGCCGGGCTGCACAGGGGTGACGGGATGAAGCAATTCGGTCTGCGGATCGCGCGCGGCGCCAGCGGGCGCGGCGGGGAAATCGTCTGTCATCGTTTCACCCTCCTGGTTCATTGGTCTGTCGTCAGATTCGACATGCCACCAACGTGGCGCGACGGCGCGCCGATGACGGCCCCATGGATCGGATCGCGCGCGCCGCGGGCGGCCGCGTTAGACGGTTGCAACTCGAACGGTTGCGGCTCGGAATCGTCCGGATTCATCCGCTCGCCCTGGATGCTGCCGTCCACGGCCACCTTGCCGACCCAGTTGCCCGTAATATGCGTGCCATCGTCCGACTCCTCGATCTGCAACGTGCCGTTGTCCAGCTCGCCGGCCACGAGGACGACGCCAGCGGCACCGTCGAGGAAGCGGTACTCGCCCTGCACGCCGGTTGGGTCATCGGACTTCGCGCCTAAGCGCATTTCGATGGGCCGCGCACCGAGCGTGCCGGTGTACAGTGGAAAGTCCGCGTATTGTGGATTGGGCTTGAGCGGGAATTCAGGCGGCGCCAGCGCGCGCACGGCCGCCCGCGATGCGCCGGCATCCGCGTCGGCGGTGTTGCTGCGTGGCTGCGGCGCGCCGCAGGCCGACAACACGAACGGAATCACGCAGGTCATTGAAATATAAACAATGGGCTTCATCGGCATGGGTCAAAAAAGTGGCGTTACCAGTATATCGGCGCAAGCGGGTATGATCCCGGTTTTGCCGCCGCGCACGGCGGCAGGGACCGTACAGGCGTTGTTTCGAGGAATCGCAATGGCAGTTTTCAAGCGCACGGCAAGCATCTCCGCTATCGTTTCGGCAAGCACGGTGCTCGCCGCCTGCAGTTCATGGTCAATCCCGTTCACGCACCGCGAGCCCGCCGCGCCGGACCTTGCGCCGGCGAGCCACTCGGCGGATAACATGGTACGGCTGGATGCGTCGATGCGCTCCGGCTGTGACAGCGTGCAGAACATTGAAAAGCCGTCCGACGCAGCACCGGCGCCCGGTAAGCCGCAACGCTGGATCGCGCGCACATGCACCGGGGACATTTCATACGATATTGTCGCGACACAGACCGAGCATGGACCTGTCGTCAAGGTGCTGCCGGTCAAGGGGCCGCTGAACAAGCCGATCAATCCCAGCTTCAAGCCGGCGCTGCCTGAGGATGACTAGTGTTCAGACGTCGCCCCACAGGTCGTGCCCGTCCGCGCCGGTGATGCTAACGTTGACAAAATCGCCGACCTTATAGCGCCGCGATGCCTTGCTGGCCGGCGACACGTAGACCACGCCGTCGATTTCTGGCGCGTCCGCCGCCGAGCGCCCGATGCCCCCGTCGGCGTTGACTTCGTCGATCAGCACCTTCAGTGTCTTGCCAACCTTGCGCTTCAAGCGCTCGGCGGAGACCGACTCGGCGACCGCCATGAACCTCGCGCGCCTCGCCTCGCGTACGTCGTCCGGTAGCGCCCCATCGAGTTCGTTCGCGCTGGCCCCTTCGACAGGGGAATAGGCAAAACAGCCGACCCGGTCCAGTTGCGCCTCGCGGATAAAATCCAACAACACCTCGAACTGCGCTTCGGTTTCTCCCGGAAAACCAACGATGAACGTGCTGCGTATCGTCAGGTCCGGGCACGCTTCGCGCCATGCCCGCACGCGCTCCAGCGTTTTTTCTGCGTTCGCGGGCCGCTTCATCCGCCGGAGCACCTCCGGATCGGCATGTTGCAGCGGCACGTCTAGGTACGGCAGCAGGTGGCCGCGATACGGGCCGTCGGCCATCAGCGGCACGATTTCGTCGACGCTCGGATACGGATACACATAGTGGAGCCGCACCCATGCGCCATACTGGGCAGCCAGTTCGCCGAGCGCCGCGGCAAGCTCGTTCATTCGCGTCCTCAGCGGGCGGCCGTTCCAGAAGCCGGTGCGGAACTTCACATCGACGCCATATGCGCTCGTGTCCTGCGAGATCACCAGCAGTTCCTTGACGCCGGACTTGAACAGGTTTTCGGCTTCGAGCATGACTTCCGCGACCGGACGCGAGACGAGATCCCCACGCATCGACGGGATGATGCAAAACGTACAGCGGTGATTGCATCCCTCGGAGATCTTCAGATACGCATAGTGTTTCGGCGTGAGCTTGATGCCGGCCGCCGGCACCAGATCGACAAACGGATCGTGCGGCTTGGGCAGATGCGCATGGACGGCTTGCATCACTTCACCGAGCGCATGCGGGCCGGTCACGGCGAGTACCTTCGGGTGAACCTGCTCGATCAGACCCGTGCCGCTCGCGTTCTTTTTCGCACCCAGGCAGCCGGTGACGATGACCTTGCCATTCTCGGCCAATGCTTCACCGATCGCATCAAGGCTTTCCTGCACGGCCTCATCGATAAAGCCGCACGTATTGACGACGACCAGATCGGCACCGTCATAGGTACCGCAGATCTGATAGCCTTCCGCGCGCAGTTGCGTGATGATCTGCTCAGAATCGACAAGCGCCTTTGGGCAGCCGAGGCTGACCATGCCGACTTTGGGCGCGCAATCCGGCTTGACCTTTGCTTTGTGATGGCTTTTCACTAATGTACCGTACTGGTGAGGGTTCCTAGCGCCGTGCGCCGACAAAGCAACATTTTACCGTGCTGGACACAGTCGCCCTCTCAGAAGGCTTCAAGTTCCGCTGCGACAACGGCGAGCCGCTGCGCTTGACGTTTGCGCTTAACCGCTGCGACCGCGAGGCGACGCCCTGGACGGCAACGACCGGTGGCCTCTGAGACGATCGCGCAGATGCTGCACACGAATCCGGTCTTTGTCCGCCGCACCCTGGCTGTGCTACGCAAAGCGGGACACGTGGCGGGCAATCGGTGCGGAAGCACCACCCGGCGCACTGGCACCGACTATTTCTTATCGCCGCCGGTCGATGACGTGCCGCCACCCGGCCCGAACGGAAAGCTGCTGAACAGGGTCTTGGCCTGGTTCTGCATTTGCTCTTGCATCTGCACGAACATGTTCTTCGACTGTTCGATGTAGCTGGTCATCATGCCTTGCATCATCGGCGCTTGCATATTCATGAACTGCGACCAGATTTCCGGGTTCAGCGCATTGTTGTCATACAGTCCCTTCGACTGCTCGGCAAATTTGTTTTGGATGTCGATGAATGCCTGGATATTTTTCTCCAGGTACGCTCCCATCAAGCCTTGCATTGCATGGCCATAGAAACGAATGATCTGCGACAACATCGACGACGAGAACATCGGCACCCCGCCGCTTTCCTCTTCAAGGATGATCTGCAGCAAGATGCTGCGCGTCAGGTCCTCGTTGGACTTGGCGTCGACCACCTTGAACGCTTCCTGGTCAAGCACGAGCTGCTTCACGTCGCTCAACGTGATGTACGTGCTCGTCTCGGTATCGTAGAGCCGACGGTTCGGATATTTTTTGATCAGACGTTCGGCAGGTTTCTTTGTAGTCGTCATGTCACGCCTTCAAGGACGAATGCGGACGTGCCATCCTCGACGAACGGCATGCCCCTTGTTCTGCGATGCCTGCGCGGCGCGCGTAGGGTAGCGCGCGCCATACACGCATCACCCCATATGCAGACCACCGTTCAGGGAAAAGTCCGCACCTGTCGCAAAGCCCGATTCGTCCGAGGCGAGCCACGAGACAATCGATGCAATTTCCTCCGGCGCGCCGAGGCGCTTGACAGGAATGGTCGCGATGATTTTCTCGAGCACGTCTTGACGAATCGCCTTGACCATGTCGGTGCCGATGTAGCCCGGCGACACAGTATTGACGGTCACGCCCCTGGTGGCCACCTCTTGCGCGAGTGCCATCGTGAAACCATGGATGCCAGCCTTGGCCGTCGAGTAGTTCGTCTGCCCGAACTGCCCTTTTTGGCCGTTCACCGACGAAATATTGATCACCCGTCCCCAGCCGCGCTCGACCATCCCGTCGATGACCTGCTTCGTGACGTTGAACAGGCTCGTCAGGTTCGTGTCAATCACCGCGGTCCAGTCTTCGACGGTCATCTTGCGGAACACCACGTCACGCGTGATGCCCGCGTTGTTGACCAGCACGTCGATATCACCGACTTCGGCCTTGACTTTGTCGAACGCCGCTTTGGTTGAACTCCAATCGCCGACATTGCCCTCGGACGCGATGAACTCGAAGCCCAATGCCTTCTGATTGTCGAGCCATTTCGTGCGACGGGGCGAGTTCGGGCCGCATCCGGCCACCACGCGAAATCCGTCGCGGTGCAACCGCTGACAGATTGCAGTGCCGATGCCGCCCATGCCTCCCGTTACGTATGCAATGCGCTGTGTCATCTGTCACGTCCTCCGATATCGATTCTGTCGTTCGCGCCGATGCCGCTCAGTCACGTTCGACCGCAAGCGCGACGCCCATGCCGCCACCGATGCACAACGACGCCAGACCGCGCTTCACGTCGCGCCGGCGCATTTCATGCAACAGGGTGACCAAGATACGCGCACCGGACGCGCCGATCGGATGACCGATGGCGATCGCGCCGCCATTCACATTGACCTTCGACACGTCCCAGCCCATTTCCTGATGGACCGCCAGCGCTTGCGCGGCAAACGCCTCGTTGATCTCCATCAGGTCCAAATCGGCCACCGACCAGCCCGCGCGCTCCAGGCAGCGACGCGAGGCGGGCACCGGGCCCATGCCCATCACCTTCGGGTCCACTCCCGCGCTCGCGTACGACTTGATTCGGGCGAGCGGCTTCAAGTCGAGTGCCTCGGCTTTCTTCGCCGACATTACGACAAGCGCCGCCGCACCGTCATTGATGCCCGATGCGTTCGCCGCGGTGACCGTGCCCTCCTTTGAAAACGCCGGCTTAAGCCCGGCCAACGATTCTGCTGTCACGCCGTGGCGCACAAACTCGTCGGTCGCAAAGTGCACCGGCTCACCCTGCTTCTGCGGGATATGGATCGGCACGATCTCGTCGTCGAAGCGGCCGGCCTTCTGCGCGGCCTCGGCCTTGTTCTGCGACAGCGCAGCGAACTGGTCCTGTGCCTCGCGCGTAATGCCGTACTCCTGTGCCACGTTTTCGGCGGTGATACCCATATGGTACTGGTTGTAGACGTCCCATAAGCCGTCGACGATCATGCTGTCGATCAGCTTCACATCCCCCATCCGGAAGCCGTCGCGCGATCTGGGCAGCACGTGCGGCGCGGCGCTCATGTTCTCTTGGCCACCGGCGACCACGATCTGCGCGTCGCCGGCGATCACCGCGTTAGCGGCCAGCATCACCGCCTGCAGGCCGGAGCCGCAGACCTTGTTGATCGTCATCGCCGGCACGGCAGTAGGCAGCCCGGCCTTGATCAGCGCCTGGCGCGCCGGATTTTGGCCGGAGCCGGCGGTCAACACCTGCCCCAGGACCACGTCGCTGACCTGTTCCGGCTTCACGCCAGCCCGCTCCAGGGCCGCCCGGATCACCGTTGCGCCAAGCTCAGGCGCGGGAATGCGTGCCAGCGAGCCACCGAATTTGCCGACCGCGGTACGGACGGCGGACACGATCACAACGTCAGTCATTCGCTTTCCTTTTTAAAAGCCTCATCCGATTGCGTGCGCGGCGTGTTCATACGTCGCGCACGAGGACATAACGGCCCGGCGCGGGTTCGATCGGCAGGTATGTCGCATTACCGGCCTTCGCTCGCGCCTTGATCCGTTTGCCGCCGTACCGCGTTAGCCACCCCGACCATGCCGGCCACCAGCTTCCGGGCCGCTGCGTGGATTGCCGGAGCCATTGCTCGGGATCGTTTGGCAACACGCGAGTTTCCCCTTCGATCGCCCAATAGCTGCGTTTGTTCTTGGCCGGCGGATTGATCACTCCCGCAATGTGGCCAGATGCGCCGAGCACGAACTGGAGTGGACCGCAGAGCAGCGACGTCGATGCGTACGCGCTGCGCCACGGCACGATGTGATCGTCCCTTGATCCATAGATGAACGTGGGCACGTCGATCTGGGTCAGATCCACCGGCTCCCCGCACACCGTCACGCCGCCCGGCACGCGCAAGCGGTTCTCCAGATACGTCTCGCGCAGGTAGCGCGCATACATGGGTCCCGGCAGGTTCGTCGAATCGCTGTTCCAGTGCAGCAGGTCCAATGGTGCCGGCGTGCGTCCCTTCAGGTAATTATCGACCACGTAGTTCCATACCAGGTCGTTCGGCCGCAGCAAAGAGAACGTGTTCGCAAACTCGACGCCACGCATCAGGCCTGGCGCGCCGCCTCCTTTTGCGCCAATCGTTTGCTCGCGCAACGCGACGTGCGCCTCATCGATGAACACATCGAGCACGCCAGTGTCGCCGAAATCCAGCATCGCGGTGAGCAGCGTCATCGACGCAGCCGGACGCTGGCCGCGCGCGGCACGCACGGCCAGCGCCGTCGCGAGCAGCGTGCCGCCGACGCAGAAGCCGAGGGTATTGATCTGCTCACGGCCGGTGATGTCGCGTGTGACGTCGATCGCCGCGAGCACACCGTCGGCGATATAGTCGTCCCACGTCTTGTGCGCAATCGACGCATCCGCATTGCGCCACGAGATCAGGAACACGGGGTGGCCCTGGTCGAGCGCGTAGCGCACCAGCGAATTGTCCGGCTGCAGATCCAGAATGTAGAATTTGTTGATGCACGGCGGCACGACCAGCAGCGGCCGCTCGTGGACCATCGGCGTACGTGGCGTGTATTGGATCAGCTGGATCAACTCGTTCTCGAACACGACCCAGCCTTCAGTGCTCGCCAGGTTCTTGCCGACCACGAAACGCGATTCGTCGGTCTGCGAGATCTTGCCGCGTTGCAGGTCCGCCAACAGGTTTGCAATGCCCTGCCGTAGGCTTTCTCCCTGGGTGTCAAGCAGCGTTTTTTGCACTTCCGGATTGAGCGCGAGAAAATTGCTCGGCGATGCCGCGGCGACCCACTGCTCGACGACGAAACGGATCCGCTCGCGCGTCCTCGCCTCCGCCTCCAGCGCATCCACAAGCTTGTTCAAGTATCGCGAATTGAGCAGGTACCACGCCGCCGCCAACGCGCAGGTCGGCGTCGCCTTCCATTCGTCGGCGCTGAAGCGGCGGTCGCCCGGCTCAAGCAGCGCGCCGATGTCTGCCAAGCCCGACGTGAATTTCAGCGCTCGCTCAATCAATGTCTGGCACTCGTGCAGGTAGTCATGCTGCAGCGCTTGCAATCGCTGCGGATCAAATCTCACGCTGGGCCCCGCACCAAGCGACGCAAACGAGTTTGTCAACGCGGCTGGCACATTCGGCAGCTCGCCGACGGTATGGGGCAGCGCAAACGCAAACGGCGACGCGGTCAGAGCAGGACCGAACGTACTGGCCAATGCCGGACCGAACAGCGTGGCCAGCCCAGCCATGGGCATCGCGGCCGTTGCGCCGCCGTATGGCGGATCGGCGCGGCCCTTGCCACCCTTCGCGCCACGCGCGCGTTCATCTGCATCGTGCGCCGCCGGCTGTGCAACCACGGCCGGCTGCATGTCCGCCATCCGCTGCGGCCAAGTGGCCGGGTCCGCGAACTGACGCCATGCGTTCAGCCAGCCGTCGAACAGGGGGCGGATCTCCCCGGCCGGATCACCGCCTGACGAAGCACCAGTGCTGGATTGCTGCGAGGTTCTGGATGAGTCTGCCATACCCGTATGGAGTGACCGGTGCCCTCGTATGGAGTGACAAAGGCAGGCTGTGTATCAGTCGCGCGAACGTACTGCAAGGCCGTCGCCAATCGACCGCCTCCGGGCATTCTTGCTCCCCCGCACGACGGCTGTCAATCACGATCATCGATTTTGCCGCACCGCGCCATTTTTTTAATCGGCATTTTCCCGATGTCGCGGCACGCAACCTCGGCCGTGCGGCATGCGACGGTGCGGCATATGGCAGTGCGGGCCAGCGCCGCGCCGCACACACGGTCAGGTCAGCCAGATCAATGCTGCCATGCGGCCCGTCGTGCGGTCCCGTCGATAGGAATAGAAACGAGCAGGATCGCTGAACGTACACGCGTGGGGCCCGCTCACATGGTGCACGCCGACCCGGGCCAGCCTCAGCCGGGCTAGTGCGCCGAGATCTGCGAGGTACTTGCATCGGCCATCGCCGTGCACATCAGCGACGTCATCGACACGCGTGGGCAGCGCGACGAACGCCGTATCGGTCGCATCACGCTCGCCCGGCAGCGACGCCTCGAGAAACGCGGCGCGCACCGCTTCTCCGACTTCGAACGCACCTGGCCCGATCGATGGGCCGAGATACGCGTGCAGCACCCCAGGCGCGTGCTTATTGCGCGCGAGCAGCGCGCGCACTGCACCAACCGTATGCTCAATCACGCCGCCGGCAAGCCCGCGCCATCCGGCATGCGCAGCGCCAACGGCCCGGCCAGCTTCGTCGCAAATCAACACCGGCATGCAGTCGGCCACCAATATCGCGCAAACCGCCCCAGCACGGTCGGTCACGCTGGCATCGGCCTTGGGCCCCAGCGCATCGGCCGTCAGCCGCTCGTTCTCGACCACTTCGTCGGCACTGACCACGCGCGTGCCATGCACCTGCTCGAGCCATGCGGCGGGCGCGCCCACCAGCGCGAGCACACGACGACGGTTCTCGTGCACCGCATCAATGTCATCGCCGGTATGCAGCCCCAGGTTCAGGCCGCCGGACGCGCTTTGCCAATCGCGCAACACGCCATATGCGCCGCGGCTCACACCGCCGGCGCGCGTGGTGATTAGCGCGCGCACGCGGGGACTCACGCGCCAGTCCGGCACGATACAGTCGGACAGCGTCAACTCGGCAAAGCGTTGGAGCGCCGGGTCGCCGATCGGCTTCATTCAAACTCGTCCTCCTCATCGTCGGCATCAATGCTGCCACCCTCGTCATCGTATGCGTGTTGCCGTGCGAAGTCGATTGTCGCAGCCTGGTCATCGGGTGGGTCCGTCAGCCCGAGCACGGCAGCCAATTGCGCCAAATCCTGCGGCATCGCCGAGCGCCATGCCACCGGCGCGTGGGTGGCCGGGTGCACCAGGGCGAGCCGCCATGCGTGCAGCGCCTGGCGCGCGAAGCCGGCGGGCAGCGCGGGACGTTGCCGCGCGTTGCGCACACGGCCATACAGCGGATCGCCGAGCAACGGATGGCCGGTATGGGCAAGATGCACGCGGATCTGGTGCGTGCGCCCGGTCTCCAGATCACAAAGCAGCCTTGATACCGGTTGCCCGGACCACACGCCGGTGGCCACGGTCTTGAAGTGCGTACGCGCGGCCTTGCCAGCGGCCCCGGCGAGCACCGCCATGCGCGTGCGCTCGCGCGGGTCACGCCCGATCGGCGCGTCGATGCATCCACTCGGCGGAGTCACACCCCAGGCAAACGCGATATAGCGGCGCTTGACCGTGCGCGCCTGCAACTGCCTGACCAGATCCGTCTGCGCGGCCAACGTGCGCGCGACCACCATCAAGCCGGAGGTGTCCTTATCTAGCCGGTGCACGATGCCCGCACGCGGCAGTCCGGCAGCGTCCGGATAGCGATGCAGCAGGCCGTTGAGCAGCGTGCCGCTCCAATTGCCCACGGCCGGGTGCACGACCAGCCCGGCTGGCTTGTCGATCACCACCAGGGTTTCGTCCTCGTAGACGATCGGCAACGGCACCGGCTCCGGCGCGAACGCCAGCGCTTGCGGTAACAGGTCCGGCACAAGCCGCACGGTCGCACCCAGCGGCACTGACTGGCGCAGCCGCGCCGGTGCACCGTCCAACGTCACGCGCCCCGCGTCAATCCACGTCTGCAGGCGGCTGCGTGAAAAAGTCGGGAACAGTCGCGCCAGGACCTTGTCCAGCCGCTCGCCTGCCAGCGCCGGCGGTACCCGCGCAACTTGCTCGTCGGGGCGGGCCGGGCTTACGCTTGGGCTATAATCGTGCGGATCGACGCCGGCGTTGGGCCGGTCATTTGAACGAGTCATTTGAACTTCACTGGAATGCGAGTGCTGAACACATTGAGGATCGCTGCCGTGGCCATCGCAGCGGCGATCGTCGCCGGCTGCCACGGTCTGCCCGAGAAAACGGACGAAACGGCGGCGTGGACCAATCAGAAATTATACTCGGAGGCCCAGGATGCCTTTACCGCCGGTGACTGGGGCAAATGCTCGAAGTACTTCGAATTGCTGCAGGGGCGCGATCCGTTCGGTCATTTTGCACAACAGGCGCAAATCAATGTCGCGTACTGCCAATGGAAGGACAATGAAACAGCGGCGGCCGAACAAGCGGTGGACCGTTTCATCCAATTGCACCCCGACCATCCGGATATCGCGTACGCTTACTACCTAAAGGGCCTAATCAGCTTCAACGACGACCTGGGCCTGTTCGGCCGCTTCGCCGGCCAAGACATGAGCGAACGCGACCCGAAGGCATTACGTGACTCGTACGATGCGTTCCGCGTCGTCGTCGAGAAATATCCGAGCAGCAAGTATGCACCGGATGCCGCACAGCGCATGCGCTACATCGTCAACGCATTAGCGTCGCACGAAGTGCACACCGCCGACTATTACTATCGGCGCGGCGCGTATGTCGCCGCGATCAACCGCGCGCAACTAGTGCTGAAAGAATACAAGAACGCGCCGGCCACCGAGGATGCGCTGCATGTGATGATATTGTCGTATCGCGCGCTGAACCAGCCGCAGCTCGCCGACGATACCCAACGCGTGCTCACGTCAACGTTTCCGGACAGCCCCTACGTGACCGGCCACGCCCGCGCACTGCGCAAGGGTGAAAAACCGTGGTATCAATTTTGGTGAACGGGCGAACCGGCCTGCCCGTGACCGTCACGCCAACTGGGACACCGGGGGTGCATCAACGAGCGGATCTGCTGGCACCGAGCCGGTAAAAAAAGTCCGCACCGCATCGATCTCACGCGTGCGGCGGAACGGGGGTAGGCTTTGCCAAATGCGCTTGCCGTACGGCTTATCGACCAGGCGCGGATCGCAGATCATCAGCACACCGCGATCGGTTTCGGCACGGATTAGCCTGCCAGCGCCCTGCTTCAGCGTGATTACGGCCTGCGGCAACTGGTGTACCGCGAACGGGCTCAGCCCCTTGCGCGTCAATGCGTCCAGCCGCGCGGCTAGCACCGGGTCGTCGGGCGGCGCAAACGGCAGCTTGTCGATGACCACCAGCGACAACGCGTCGCCGCGTACGTCCACGCCCTCCCAAAAGCTCTGGCTGCCCACCAGGATCGCGTTGCCGTATTGACGGAAACGGTCCAGCAGCTCGGTGCGACTAGCCTCGCCTTGCACCAGCAACGGATACGGCCATCCTCGCGCAAGGATCGCGTCGCGCAATCGCGCGGCCATCCGATCGACCGCTCGCAGTGTCGTGCATAGCACGAACACGCCGCCACCGGACGCCTCGATCGCCGGCAGCGCGGCGTCGAACACCGCGTCGGTGAAATAGGGCGATGACGGTTGCGGCAAATTGCGCGGCACGTACAGTAATGCCTGATTAGGATAGTCGAACGGGCTAGGCAGCGTCATCGAGCGACGCGCGTTCAGACCCATTTGCGTGGCGTAGTGGTTAAAATCGCCCCGCACGGACAACGTCGCGGACGTAAAAATCCACGCGCGAGGCGCGCCCCCGCGTTGCTTCGCGAATATCGGCGCGACAGACAACGGTGTCTGATGCAATTGTACCGTGTGAGAAAATACCTCCACCCAGCGCACCCTCTCGTCGCCGAACTGGCTTGCGTCGTCGGGCTGCACTGATCCCAAAGCGGATCCTGATGCAGACGCCGATGTCGATGCCGGCGCAGATTTTGATGCCGATGCGACGTCGCCGCGCTGCCGCACGGCGACCGATGGCCCGCCCCGCCGCGAGCCTGCGGATGACGCAGCTTGCGCCGGCGCATTGTCCGGCCCGCACCAGCCATCGAGCATCTGCCGCAGTTCTCGGGCACGGCGCAGGCAGTTGGCCAGCGGCTCCGCGCGCTCGGCCTGCTGCACAAGCGCCGTGATCAATTCGTCAAGCGCCGCTTCGACGCCGACGAGCGCGTCGAACAGCGGATGCTCGTTGCCAAGTTGCGACTGCGAGATGCGTAGCGAATCCTGATTAAACGCGAGCCTAACATCGCGCGCGGCGCGCTCCAGCGTCGCGCCAAGCCGCGTCCATTCGACTGCATCACGCGCGTTGAGCAGGCCTTCGGCGACGCTGTCGCGGGCCAGTTCGAGCAGTTGCGCGGTCGACAGCGTGTCACCGAAGAACAGTGTCGCGGTCTCGGGCAGTTGGTGCGCCTCGTCGAAGATGATCGTGTTCGCGCTGGGCAGCAACTCGGCCATACCAGTGTCGCGTAGCATGATGTCAGCAAAAAACAGGTGGTGATTGACAACCACGAGATCAGCCTGCTGCGCATCGCGACGCGCCTGCATCACAAAGCAGTCCTTGTAATGCGGACACTCCTGCGACAGGCAATTGTCGCGTGTGGACGTCACCAGTGACCACACTGGCGCGTTTTCCGGCACGCTAGCCAACTCGGCCTTGTCACCGCTGCGCGTGACCTTCGCGAAGCGCACGATTTCCTGCAAATGCGCGGCATCCTGCCGCGACGGCAACCGGCCATTATCGGCGGTGCGCGTGAGGTAATAGTGACACAGATAGTTCGCGCGCCCCTTGAGCATCGCGATCGATACGGGGACCGCGAGCGCGTCGCGCACCGTCGGGATATCGCGCTGGAACAACTGGTCCTGTAAATGCTTGGTGCCGGTGGACACGATCACTTTGCCACCCCACAGCATCGCGGGCACTAGATACGCGAAGGTCTTACCGGTGCCGGTACCGGCCTCGACGATCAACGTATTGTCGCCCGCCGTCGCATCCGCGTCGCCGACGGTCGCGGCACCCGAGTCACCGCGCGGCTCGCTGCGCTGCGCGGCGAGCCGCCGCGATGGACGTTCGGTATGGGCCAGCGCGAGCGCGCCGGCATCCGGCATGCGCCCCGTCGCATCGATCGCCGCCGCGACCGCTTGCGCCATGCGCAACTGCGCGTCGCGCGGCCGATAGCCGTCGATATGATGGGCTAACACACCGCCCGCGGCGAAGATCGCGTCAAGTTCGGCGAGCCGGCGCGGCGCAACGGCGAGTCCATCTGGGGTCAGCGTCGGCGCGGCCGACGCGCCATCGACCGACGGCGAACTATCCGGTTCGCGCGGACGCAATTCAGGCGTGGATGTCAATGCGGCAATCCCTGCAAAGTCGGTGTGGCGCCGTGCCAGCGCGCGCCGCCTACCGGCGTGTCGCGCGAACGCGGCGGGAACCGCCGCGCTGCATCAATTATGGGTATCGGGCCTCAGCTGCAACTGCAACAGCGTAATCGTGTCCTTGACCTTCAACTTGCGCTTTTTTAACCGCTGCAACTCGAGGTCACTCATGCCGGGCACGTCAGCCACCCGGTTGACTAGGCAGTCCAAGTCATGATGCTCATCCTGAAGTCGAGCAATCTGGCCCTGGATTGCCACCGTGTCAGCGTCATATGCATGCTGCATGCCCTTTTCCTCCCGATCGATCGGAAGCCGTCGCACCTGCGGCGCCGGCCCCCGATATGAGGTCGCTTTACCATGATTCTACTGCGGTTAGCGCAGAGCTTGGGCATTTGTCCGCAAGCTGGGGCTGCGGCCCTACTGTCCGCCCATGCCGGAGGCTGCCGACGCCGCGCCCGGTGTGGAAGCGCCCTGCTTTCGGGCTTGGCGCTCGCGTACGTCCCGCGCATGCTGCACCGCACGCTGCTGCTTTTGCTCGAACTTGCGCACGTTGTCTGCCCGCTGCTGCGCATCCTGGGCGGCCTGCTGCCGCGCCTGCTCGAGCTTGCGTTGGTAGTCGGCCTGCTTTTGATCGTACGCGCGTTGGCTCGCCTCGCGCTGTGGCGCTTGCGCGGTACGTCGCGCCTCATTGATCGCATGCTGGCGCTGTTTCTCGTCGTACGACTGCTCGTTCTCGCGCTCACGCGCCGCGCGTTGAGGCGCCTCGCGCGCGTACGCCTCGCGCTTGAGCGCGGCTTGCTCGTCGCGTTGTCGCGCATGCACGGCCCGGCGCTCGTTGTCGAGCGCATTTTGCTCGTCGCGAATCCGCATTTTGTTCGCAATCATTCGGTTGCGCGCCTTCTCCAGACAATGGTTGACCAGGATAGCGCTGTAGCAGTTGTGCTTTGCGACACCATACTCGTAGCGGTTTAACTCGCTGCGGCGATCGAGCTGCGCCTGTCGGGCACCGAACGATGATGCATCTCGCGCTCGCCCATCGGCGCCGTCCCAATCCGCAGCCTGCGCATACAACGGCGCAGCCGGCACAACGCTGGCGACACACGCAAGCAGCCATCCAACCAGCGGCCACGCCCGCTTGCGTCGTGCAGTATGGGTTATCGCCACCGTGCGACGGTGCGCTCGGGAAGATAGGGATCCGCTGGGCGGCATCGATTCGCGAACGCGCTGGTACGGGGCAGGAGAGGACATCGGTAGGCGGTCATGCATGTCGCCATTCTATCATCGCGATCTTGTGTCACGCCCGGCCCGCATCGCGCTTATGGCAAAATGCCCGGCTCGAACCTGCACAAGCCTCACCCATGACGGACAACGTAGCCCTAAAGATCGTACAGCGCATCGCCACCGAATTGACTGTCCAGCCGCGGCAGGTCGCCGCTGCCGTACAACTGCTCGACGAAGGATCAACCGTCCCGTTCATCGCGCGCTACCGCAAAGAAGTCACCGGCAACTTGGACGACACGCAACTGCGCTTGCTCGAGGAGCGGCTACTGTACCTGCGCGAGCTCGAGGATCGTCGCGCGGCGATCCTGCAAAGCATTGACGAGCAGGGCAAGCTGACTGATACGTTGCGCACCGCGATCCTAGCCGCCGACATGAAACAGGCGCTCGAAGATCTTTACCTGCCGTACAAACCCAAGCGTCGCACACGTGCGCAAATCGCGCGCGAGGCGGGGCTGCAGCCTCTGGCGGATGCGTTGCTCGCGGATCCGACGCGCGATCCACACGCGCAGGCCGCCCATTTCGTCAATGCCGACAAAGGCGTTGCCGACATCAAGGCGGCGCTGGACGGCGCGCGCGACATCCTGTCCGAGCAGTTCGGCGAGACAGCCGAGTTACTGGGCCGACTGCGCAACTACCTGTGGAATCAGGGCGTAGTGATCTCCACTGTCGTCGAGGGCAAGGAAAAAGAGGAAGGCGAGAAATTCCGCGATTACTACGATTACGCGGAGACGATCAAGACGGTGCCATCGCACCGCGCGCTCGCGCTGTTCCGGGGCCGCAATGCCGGCGTGCTGTTCGTTAAGCTCGGCTTGGGCGAGGAGCTTGATGCACAAGTGCCGCATCCTGGCGAAGCGATGATTGCGCGCCACTTCGGCATTGCCAATCAAGGGCGGCCGGCCGACAAGTGGCTCGGCGACGTGTGTCGCTGGTGCTGGCGCGTGAAAGTGCAACCGCATTTGGAAAACGACCTGCTGACCCAGTTGCGCGAGCGCGCCGAGCACGAAGCGATCAATGTGTTCGCACGGAACTTAAAAGACCTATTGCTGGCCGCGCCAGCTGGCCCCAGGGCGGTGATCGGATTGGACCCGGGACTGCGCACCGGCGTCAAGGTGGCGGTAGTCGATCGCACTGGCAAGCTGCTGGCCACCGATACGATTTATCCGCATGAACCGCGCCGCGATTGGGACGGGTCGCTGGCCCGGCTCGCGCGGCTCGCCCAAGCGACGCAGGCCGAGCTGATCAGCATCGGCAACGGTACCGCATCGCGTGAAACCGACAAGCTGGCCAGCGAGCTCATCGCCCGACATCCCGAACTGAAGCTGCAAAAGATCGTCGTCTCCGAGGCGGGCGCGTCGGTGTACTCGGCGTCGGAGCTGGCGGCGAAGGAATTTCCCGAATTGGACGTATCGTTGCGCGGCGCGGTTTCGATCGCGCGCCGCCTGCAGGATCCGCTCGCCGAGCTGGTGAAGATCGAGCCAAAGGCGATCGGTGTGGGCCAGTACCAACATGACGTCAACCAGCGGGAACTGGCACGCACGCTGGATGCGGTCGTCGAGGATTGCGTCAACGCAGTGGGTGTTGACGCGAACACCGCATCGATTGCGCTGCTTGCCCGGGTATCTGGCCTGAACGCGACACTCGCACGCAACATCGTCGAGTATCGCGACACCCATGGGCCATTTCCGTCCCGAGAGCACTTGAAAAAGGTGCCGCGCCTGGGCGACAAGACCTTCGAGCAGGCGGCCGGCTTCCTGCGCATCAACCATGGTGAGAACCCATTGGACCGCTCGGCAGTGCACCCCGAGGCCTATCCGGTGGTCGAGCGCATCCTCGCGAAGATCAACAAGTCGGTGTCTGATGTGATGGGCAACCGTGACGTGCTGGCGAAGCTGTGCGCAGCCGAGTTCGTCGATGAACGCTTTGGCCTGCCTACCGTGCGTGACATCCTGGGCGAGCTTGAAAAGCCGGGGCGCGATCCACGGCCCGAGTTCAAGACTGCGACGTTCCGCGAAGGCGTCGAGACGCTCGCCGACCTGTCGCCCGGGATGATTCTCGAAGGGGTCGTGACCAACGTCGCGGCATTCGGCGCGTTCATCGATATCGGCGTACACCAGGACGGGCTCGTGCACGTGTCCGCGATGTCGACGAAGTTCGTGAAGGACCCGCACGAGGTCGTCAAGGCAGGCCAGGTCGTCACCGTCAAGGTGCTCGAGGTAGACCTAAAGCGGCAGCGCATCTCGCTGACAATGCGCCTGTCAGACGACGCCGCGGCAGGCGGAGCCGGGGCGGGCAGCACGGCAGCGCGTGACCGGGATGCCGGTGGGCGCGGCGGTCAGGGCCGCGGCGAACGGACCCGGGAGACAGAACCGCAAGGCGCGATGGCAGCCGCGCTCGCCAAGCTCAAGCTGCGCTAACGGATGCAGCGGCCGGGTTATCTACCCGGCCGCTGCCTTCACCCTTCACCCTTACACCGCCGGCGGCTGCAGCGACGTGTTCTGCACCACGCGGCCGCTAAAGCACAGCGGCAGGTAATACCACGCGGCAGCAGGCCAACTAAATCTCGATCTTTGTGCCAAGCTCGACGACCCGATTGGCCGGGATGCTGAAGAAGTCGGTAGGCTTCGCGGCGTTCTGGTGCATCCAGGCGAAAATCCGCTCGCGCCATACCGACATGCCCGGCAATTGCGTCGGCACGACGGTTTCCCGCGCGAGGAAGAACGACGTGTCCATCAAATCGAATGACATGTTTTCCTGTTGCTCGAGCAGCTTGAGCACGCCATTCAAGTCCGGTGTCTCGTTAAAGCCGTACGTCACGCGCACCCGATATAGCCCGCCGCCAAGCTCCTTGGTGTCGATGCGCCGATGGTCATCGACATACGGGATGTCCAGCGTGATGAACGTCATGAAGATCGTGCGCTCGTGCAACACCTTGTTGTGCTTGAGGTTATGCAGCAAGCTGACTGGCACCAGCGTCTCGTTGCCAGTCAGATAAATGGCCGAGCCTGACACGCGATGCGGCGGATGGGCAAGCAGCCCCTGCAGGAACGGCATTAGCGGAATACCATCGGCCGCGGTACGTTCCTTAACAATCTGCCGGCCCTTGTACCAGGTGGTCAGCAGGAAAAATAGGAATGCGCCGATCAGCAACGGCAGCCAGCCGCCTTCGCGCAGCTTCAGCAGGTTCGCACCGAAGAACGACAGGTCAACCGTGATGAAGCCCAGGATAATCGTGGCCACCCACAGCTTGTTCCAGTTCCAAACGCGCACCATCACGACACACGCGAGTATCGTCGTGATTACCATGGTCGTGGTGACCGCGATCCCGTAGGCCGCCGCAAGATTGTCTGAACTCTTGAAACCCAGCACAATAATAAGGATCACAAACAGCAGCAACCAGTTCACGATCGGGATGTAAATCTGCCCAATCGCGCTCGCGGACGTGTGCTGGATCTTCATCCGCGGCACATAGCCAAGCTGGATCGCTTGGCTGGTTAGCGAAAATGCGCCGGAGATTACCGCCTGCGACGCGATCACGGTGGCCGCCGTGGCGAGCACCACCAGCGGCAGCAGCGCCCAGTCCGGCGCGAGCAGATAGAATGGATTCTGGATCGCGCTCGGATCGCTGAGCAACAACGCACCCTGTCCGAAGTAATTCAGCACCAGCGCGGGCATCACCATTCCATACCACGCGACGCGAATCGGTTTCGCGCCGAAGTGTCCCATATCCGCATACAGCGCCTCGGCGCCGGTGAGCACGAGGAATACCGAGCCGAGCACATGATACGCCTGCACCGCATGGTCGTGCATGAAGCGTATCGCATACCATGGATTGAGCGCCGCGATTACACGAGGCGCGGTGGCGATATGGTACAGGCCCAGCAGCGCAAGCGTGACGAACCAGACGATCATCACTGGCCCGAACAGCCGCCCCACGACCTCGGTGCCATGCTTCTGCAGCATGAACAGTGCGATCAGGATTAGCAGCGTGATCGGCAGCACATAACGCGCGAGCGATGGCGCGGCGATTTCCAACCCCTCGACCGCGGACATCACCGAGATCGCCGGCGTGATCACCGCGTCGCCATAGAACATGCAGGCGCCAAAGATGCCGAAGGCCATTAGCACGCCGATCCACTTGCCATCGCGCGCAAACCCGCGCAACGCGAGCGCCATCAGCGCGAGCACGCCGCCCTCGCCATCGTTGTCGGCCCGCATCACGAAAAGCACGTATTTCAACGACACCACGATGACAATCGCCCAGAATAGCAACGAGATCACGCCGAGAATGCCCTCCGGCGTCAACGCGATACCGTGCTGCGGACTGAAAGCCTCCTTCAGCGCATACAGCGGACTGGTGCCGATATCGCCGAACACGACGCCGATTGCGGCCACAGTCAAGGCGGGCAACGGTTGGGTACGGATCGGATGACCGTGGAGAGCATTCGTCATGTCGGGCGTCGTGTCGCGAAAACGAGGCGATATTCTATCCATGCAGGTTCACGGAGTAAGCCCGCGCCCGCGATGCTGTTGCCGCACCACGGAAGCTTGCGGCGCCGTTCCGATTACGATTGCGATTGACTACGGGACAGACCGCACGCCGCGTCTCTCGCCGATAAAAAAGCGGCTGCCAGAAGCAGCCGCCTTATGTTCGTCCATTGCCGATACCGCCACCTGGCGCGAATCACGCGCTTGCCGGCGCGGTACCGCCGGTGCCGCGCTTGATCCACGCGGCCAGGTTGTGCGGACGCACCGTGTCCCATTCCTCAAACGGCTGATGGATCCACGGATTGGTCGGCAGGTGCTGGACGAAGTAATCCGGCTTCACCTTCGAGCATGCCTTGTACCACAGTACCGCCGAGCGCACCGCCGTAATGGCCGGATACCGCTCCTTCAAATGCTCCTGCACGCGCGCCAACGTGACGCCCGAATCGACGAGATCGTCAACCAGCAACACATTGCCAGACAACTCGCCGCGCGTCATCGTGATGTACTGCGCGATATCGAGATCGCCCTGCTGCGTGCCCGCAGCCTCGCGATACGAGCTCGTGGCGAGAATGGCCAACGGCAGATCATAGATCCGCGACAACTGGTCGCCGACACGCAACCCGCCACGCGCCAGGCACAGAATCTTGTCGAACTTCCAGCCCGACTCGTGCACCATCAACGCAAGCCGCTCGACCAGCCGATGATAATCGTCCCAGCCGATCCACAGGTGCTGGTCGTCATTGCGCGGGTCCGAACTCAGTTCTTTCATCATAGGAATATCGGAATCGCGCAGTATTACCCAGCCTTAAACGGATGGCGCAGCAAAATCGTCTCGTCACGATCCGGACCGGTCGACACCATATCGATTGGCACGCCGGCCACTTGCTGCAGTCGCGTCAGATACGCGCGCGCATTGGCGGGCAGCGCATCCCACGCGTTGATGCCGATCGTGCTTACCTTCCAGCCGGGGAACGTCTCGTACACGGGTTCGCAGCGGCTCACTTGCGTTGCGCCGCGCGGCAGAATGTCGACGTCCTGGCCATCGATCCTGTAGCCGGTGCACAACCGCACCTCATCGAGCCCGTCAAGCACGTCCAGCTTCGTGATGCACAATCCCGTCACGCCGTTGATCTGAATCGAGCGCTTGAGCGCGGCTGCATCGAGCCAGCCGGTGCGGCGCGGGCGGCCCGTCACCGAGCCGAATTCCTTGCCGACGTTGGCCAGCGTCAAGCCGACCGGGTCCTGGCGTTGCGGATTGTCCACGTCATACAGTTCGCTCGGGAACGGTCCGGCGCCCACGCGTGTGCAATAGGCCTTTGTGATCCCAAGGACGTAGTTAAGCTTGTGCGGGCCAATGCCGGCGCCGGCCGCCGCTGCACCCGCGACGCAATTGCTCGACGTGACGAACGGATACGTACCATGGTCGATGTCCAGCAATGTGCCTTGCGCGCCTTCGAACAGCAGGTTGCGCCCGGCGTTGTTCTCGTCATACAGCCGCCGCGACACATCGGTGATCATCGGCGCGAGCCGGTCCGCGTAGCCGAGCATCGCATCCAGCGTTTGCTGAAAATCGACCGCCTGCGCACCCAGGTATTGCGTGAGCACGAAATTATGGAAATCGAGGTTCTCGCGCAATCGGTCCGCGAACGTGGCCGCGTCGAACAAGTCGTGCACGCGCAACGCGCGCCGGCCAACCTTGTCCTCGTACGCCGGCCCGATGCCGCGGCCGGTGGTGCCGATCTTGCCAGCGCCACGCCGTGCCTCGCGCGCCAGATCGATCGCAATGTGATACGGCAGAATCAGCGTGGCCGCCTCGGAGATAAACAACCGGTTACGCACATCGACGCCGGCATCCTCAAGCTCGCCGATCTCCTTGAACAGCGCTTCCGGCGACAGCACGACGCCGTTACCGATATAGCATGCGACGCCATCGCGCATGATGCCCGATGGAATCAACCGCAAGATGGTTTTTTTGCCGCCGATGATCAGCGTATGGCCCGCGTTGTGCCCGCCTTGAAAGCGCACGACGCCTTGGGAATGATCGGTGAGCCAGTCGACGATCTTGCCCTTTCCTTCGTCACCCCACTGGGTGCCGACCACGACGACGTTGCGTCCGGACTGGGTTGCCGCTTGACCTGATTGAGCTACGCTGGCGGACATGGTGTTACTTGAGCTGGTTAAAAACGTATTCTACCTAGGTTCGTGCACACGACTGCCGTTTTTTTAGGCAGCCGGCATATGCACCGTCTTCAGCGCGGCTCGACGGTCCACGCGTCGCCCCGCTGCACGAGCACGCGGTCGCAGGCGAATTCGTCCAGCGTATGCTCGTGGCCGGGCAACGCCTGAATCACCGTCTCACCGCTATCGCGCAACGCCGCTACGGTGGCCCGCAACGCCGCGTCGTGATTCCACGGCGCCAGAATGGCACTGGAGCGTGCCTGCCGCGGCGAAATCCGCGCCACCTCGCGCAAGTCCAGCGAAAACCCGGTCGCCGCCCGCGCACGCCCGTACGCGTGGCCAACATGATCATAGCGCCCGCCGCGCGCCACGGCGTTCGGCACGCCATCGACATACGCGCAAAACATCACGCCGCTGTGATACGCGTAGCCACGCAGGTCGGCTAGGTCGATCGCCACGTGCGCATCGCCGATCTGCGCGGCAAGAAACGCAAGCTCATCGAGCGCGCGCGTGAGCGCAGGCCATGCAGGAAGTTGCGCGCGCGCCTCGTCGATCACTGACGCGTCGCCGTACAGCATTGGCAACGCGAGCAGCGCGTCGCGCACCGGCTTCGCCAGGTCACGCGTAAGCTCATCCAGCCGGGGCACATCCTTGCCGGCCAGCGCCGCGTACAGCGCGGGGCCCAACCCGGCCGCGCGCTCGTCGGCGTCCAGCAGCGCGGCCAGCACGCCCGCATGGCACAGGTCCAGTCGCACCGGCCCGAGACCGGCGAGCCGCAGGCTATCGAGCATCAGCTGCTGGATTTCGACATCCGCCTCCAAGCCTGCATACCCGTAGATTTCGGCTCCAATCTGGATTTGCTCACGCGTCGCATGCAGGCCACGGGGACGCGTGTGCAACACGTGCCCCGCATAGCACAGCCGCGTGACGCCCTGCCGATTCAGCAAGTGCGCGTCGATACGCGATACCTGCGGCGTGATGTCCGCGCGCAGCCCCAGCGTGTGGCCGGATAACTGGTCGACCAACTTAAATGTGCGCAACGCTAGGTCGCTACCGCTGCCCGTCAGCAATGACTCGAGGTATTCGAGCAGCGGCGGCATGACCATCTCATAGCCATACGAACGGAAACGGTCGAGCAGCACGCGACGCAATTCCTCAAGCTTGCGTGCCTCGGCGGGCAACACGTCGGCGATATTCTCAGGCAATAACCAGGTCGGCATCAGCTTAAGTCCAGTGGCGCGACGCAGCGCAGCGCGATCAGGCCGCCAGCATCAGCAGGAGCAACCCAAAACCGATTGCCATCAACCCGCCGAGCCGCACCTGTGCCGGCGGCAGTTGCGTTATTTTACGAAACGTATCCAGCCACAGCGCCGGCGACACGAATGGGAAAATCCCTTCGATGATTAGCATCAGCGCAATGGCGAGCAAGAGTGTGGCGGCCATGGGCCTGCTTCTTTTTTTTCGCGCGGGCACACACGCCGCATGCCCGCGCGGCGCTCGTGCGCCTAGTGTCTGCGACCCGGCGCGGCAGGCGTAGCCGCAGCGCCGCCCACCGCCGCGCCGGCGGGATTTTTCATGAAGCGGAAGAATTCGCTGTTCGGATCCGCGACCACGATATCCCCGTTGCCAATGCTGCGCCGATAGGCCTCCAGGCTCTGGTAGAACGCATAGAATTGCGGGTCTCGGCCGAATGCGTTCGCATAGATCGCGGCAGCCTTGGCATCGCCGTCCCCTTTGATCTCCTGCGCCTGCTTATACGCTTCGGCGATCACCACTTCACGCTGCTTGTCCGCATCGGCACGAATGCGTTCGGCCTCGGCGGCACCCGTCGAGCGCTGCTCGTTGGCGACTTGCTGGCGCTCCGCCTTCATCCGCTGGTAGACCGATTCGCTGATGTTCTCGAGCAAATCGACGCGGCGCAGCCGCACGTCGACGATGTCGATGCCCAGGTTCGATGCGTCGCGCTCGACCTTCTTGCGCACCGCCTGCATCACGACCTCGCGCTCGTTGGAGACCACCTCCGAGACCGTGCGTTTGGTGAACTCCTCGTTCAGCGCCGCGCGGATGACTTGGGTCAACCGGTCCTGCGCGAGTGACGCGTCGCCGCGGAAACTGATGTAGAACTTGCGCGGATCGACAATCCGCCATTTGACGAACAGGTCAACCAGCAGATTCTTCTTTTCTGCAGTGATGTAGCGGTCCGCTTCCGGGTTGTCGATCGTCTGGATGCGCTTGTCCATATAGATCACGTTTTGGAACGGCGGCGGCGCCTTCAAGTGTAGGCCGGGCGCCGAGATGATCTGCTTGACCTCGCCGAACGCGAACACGATCGCGTACTTGCGCTGGTCGACGACAAAGATCATCGAGGAGCCGACGAACAACACGACGAGCACGGCAACGACGAGGGCGATGATTCGATTCATAATCTGCCCCTCTTATTGACCGTCGTCGCGGCCGCGACGACGAAACAAGTCCCGGGAACGACTCGCGTCGCCGCCGACAGACGCACCCGGCATCGCCTGCGCTGGCACGGCTGGCCCGCCGGCCGGCGACGCCCCACCCTGCGCGCCGTTGTCCGGCGCACTCGGGCTCGCGCCCCCTTGCGCGTGCGCGCGATGCTGCGCCAATACCTTGTCCAGCGGCAGGTACAGCAGATTGCTGCTGGCTTTGCTGTCCACGATCACCTTCGTTGCGTTTGAGTAGACTTGTTGCATCGTGTCCAGGTACATTCTTTCGCGTGTGACAGCCGGCGCCTTCGCGTACTCGGCTTGCACTTGCTTGAAGCGTGCGGCGTCACCCTCGGCCTGGGCCACCACGCGCGCGCGATAGCCGTGCGCGTCCGCTACCATCCGCGCGGCAGTGCCTTGCGCGAGCGGCACCACGTTGTTCGCATAGGCCAGCGCCTCGTTCTTCGCGCGCTCGCGATCCTGCCCGGCCTTCACTGCGTCGTCGAAAGCGGATTGCACCTGCTGCGGCGGCTGCACGCTCTGCATCGTCACGCTGCTCACGATAATGCCCGTCTTGTACTGGTCCAGGATCCGCTGGATCTGCTGCGACAATTGCAGCGCGACCTGCTCGCGTCCCTCATACAGGACATAATCCATTGTGTTCTTGCCGACGATCTCGCGCACTGCGGTCTCGGCGGCCTGCGTCACCGTGCCTTCCGCGTCGACGTTGTGGAACAGGAACGCGGCCGGATCCTTTACGCGATACTGGACCGCGAAACGCACGTCGATGATATTCTCGTCCTTGGTCAGCATCGACATATCCTTCAGGTTCGTCGAGCGGATCATGTTGTCGCGGCCGATCTCGACCGAGCGCACCTGCGACATGTTGACGATCTCATTGCTCTGGAACGGATACGGCAGCCGCCACTGGATCCCCGCGCCGGTCGTGTACTTGTACTTGCCGAACTGCAGCACGACACCGGCCTGCCCTTCCTGCACGATATAGACGCCACTGGCCAAGTAGATCGCAACCAGCACGCCGACGACAACCCCCAGGCCCAGATGCCCGCCGCGGCCGTTACCTAGGTTCGCCGGGCCTGGGTTGCCGCCGTCGCCACCACCCTTGCGACCGAACAGCCGGTTAATCCGGCGATTGAAGTCGCGCCACAACTCGTCCAGGTCGGGCGGACCTTCCTGGCCGTCCTTGCCACCGTTGCGCTGATCCTGCGGACGCCGGGACGCATCGTTGCCCCCCTGGCCCCGGCCCCAGCGCGGATCATTGATTGAAAAGACAGCACGCGCGCGCTGCCACGTACTTCGGATATTCTTGTCGTTCACCATGTCACAGCCGGTTATTGCGGAATGCAGTTGTCAGATACGCTGTTGGTGGACACTGCGGCTCGCTTGGCGAACGCGCTCGTCGTCGGATGCATTGGCGCCGGCCGTCGACCCGGCCTCGTCCGAGTGCGAACCCTCGGCGTCGCAACGCGGGCCGTGATCGTCGGCGCCCATGCCGTCCGGATCCCGCTTGAACGCCTGCGCACCGAGCGCCACCTCGGCCACCGCGTCGCGCAACGCGTCGAGTCCCTGCCCGGTTCGCGCACTCAGAAAAACGCGCGTGATATTACCATACTCGTTCCTTTCAACCCGATCGGCCCGGCTCGCCAACTCAGGCACCTGGTCGATCTTGTTGAACACGAGAATCTGCGGGATCGATGCCGCGCCGATCTCGCGCAGCACGTCGTTGACCTGCTCGATCTGATCCGCGCGCACCGCGCTGGCGGCATCGACGATATGCAGCAGCAGGTCCGCATGCACGGTTTCCTCCAGCGTGGCGCGAAACGCCGCGACCAGTTGGTGCGGCAAGTCTCGGATAAAGCCGACCGTGTCGGAAACCACGACATTGCCCGCTTCGCCGAGATAGACGCGGCGCGACGTCGTATCCAGTGTCGCGAACAACTGGTCAGCCGCATAGGCTTGCGCCTTGGTCAGCGCGTTGAACAACGTTGACTTGCCAGCGTTCGTATAGCCAACCAACGACACCGACAGCGTGCGATTGCGCTCGCGCTGCCGACGCTGCGTGCCATGCTGGCGCTGCAGCTTGCGCAGCTTGCCGCGCAACATCTTGATGCGCTCGCCAATCAGCCGCCGGTCAGTTTCCAGCTGCGTCTCGCCTGGGCCGCGCAAGCCGATCCCGCCTTTTTGCCGCTCCAGGTGGGTCCACGCTCGAACCAAGCGCGTGGACAGATATTGCAGCTGCGCCAGCTCCACCTGCAGCTTGCCTTCATGGCTGCGCGCGCGTTGCGCGAAAATATCGAGAATCAGACTGGTGCGATCGACAACACGCCGCTCAAGCTCATGCTCCAGGTTACGCTGCTGTGCGGGCGACAATGCGTGGTTGAAAATGACAATATCGACGTCGTTAGCCTGTGCGCCGAGTCGAAGCTCCTCGACCTTGCCGCTGCCGATAAAGTGCGCGGCATCCGGGCTCGAGCGCCGGCCCGTCAGTGTCAGCACCGGGTGAGCCCCGGCACTGGTGGCGAGCAGGCTCAACTCTTCAAGACTGGCCTGAAAATCGATCTTTCCGAAATCTATGCTGACAAGCGCTGCGTTGATCAAATTGATGAAACAGTTAGAGTGGAAGACAGGCGCCAGGCCGGCTGGCTGCGCCCGCCGGACAATCGGATCACGAGCCTTCCGAATCGGGATGGAAGTTCACCGGGCGTGCGGGCACGACGGTTGAGATCGCGTGCTTGTACACCATTTGCGTAACAGTATTGCGGAGCAACACCACATATTGGTCGAACGATTCGATATTGCCTTGCAGCTTGATACCGTTGACGAGATAAATCGACACCGGCACATGCTCCTTGCGCAATGCGTTCAGGAACGGGTCTTGTAACAGTTGCCCTTTGTTGCTCATAGCAAACTCCGAGTTGTTTTTTGCAAATTAATCATATCGGCGACGAGAAAAAGGAAACGCCGCCAATTGCTACACTATAGCCGAATTTTCGAGGCCGTAAAGTTGCCGGCCGGACCATCGCCGCACATTCAGTCTTTGTCCGCATAAGGGTTCCGGCTCGAACGAAACTCTATGCGCAATGGAGTGCCGGTGAGACCAAAAGTTTCGCGAAACCGGCCTTCGAGGTAACGTTTATACGTATCAGTGATCGCATCCAACGCATTGCCGTGGATCACGATGATCGGCGGATTCTGCCCCCCTTGGTGCGCATAACGCAACTTTGGGCGGACCGGACCGCGGCGCCGCGGCTGCTGGAACTGCACGGCGTCGATCAGCGCCCGCGTGAGCTTCGGCGTCGGCAGCTTGGCCATTGCGGCCGCATAGGCGGCATCCACCGAGCGCAACAGCGCACCAATCCCCGTCTTTTCCGCCGCCGAAATGTAATGTGACTTCGCGAAGTCGAGGAATTTGAGCTTGCGCGCCAAGTCGGCCTTGGTGCGCTCGCGCACGTGCTCATCCAGGCCGTCCCATTTGTTCACGCCAATCACGAGCGCGCGGCCCTGCTCGACGACAAAGCCGGCAATATGCGCGTCCTGTTCCGAGATATCCTGCCGCGCGTCGAGCAGCAGGATCACCACGTTGGCGTCGGCGATCGATTGCAGCGTCTTGACCACCGAGAACTTCTCGACCGCCTCGAACACCTTGCCGCGCTTGCGCAGCCCGGCCGTGTCGATCAGCGTATACGGGCGGCCCTGGCGCTCGAAGTCGATGTAAATCGAATCGCGCGTCGTGCCGGGCAGATCGAACGCAATGACGCGCTCCTCGCCGAGCAACGCATTGACCAAAGTCGACTTACCAACATTGGGCCGGCCGACGATGGCGATTTTCACGCCGTGGCCCGCGTGCGCTTCATCGTGCGGCGCACGATCCGCATAGGCGACGGCGAGCGCCTGTCCAATCATCTCGCTGACACCGTCGCCGTGCGCGGCGGAGATTGCGCGTGGATCGCCTAGGCCAAGTTCATAGAAGTCCGCGGCCACCGCGCTGTACTTCATGCCCTCGGCTTTGTTGACGACCAGGAAGATCGGGCGGCCCGTCTTGCGCAGATAGTCGGCGATCGTCTTGTCCTGCGGCGCGAGGCCGTTGCGGCCATCGACGACGAACACGACCACGTCGGCCTCCTCGACCGCCTGACGCGTCTGCCGAGCCATCTCATGCAGAATGCCGTCCTTGGCGACCGGTTCGAAGCCACCCGTATCGACGACCAGGTACGGCCGCTCGCCGACGCGGCCCTCGCCATAATGGCGGTCGCGCGTGAGCCCGGGCAGATCCGCGACAAGCGCATCGCGCGAGCGCGTCAACCGGTTGAACAGCGTGGATTTCCCCACATTAGGGCGCCCAACAAGGGCGATTACGGGCTTCATGTTGCTTTTTCCAAAAACGCACGCGCGCCGTCCGGCAGCGGCCGGCGGCGCGCGTACGCGATGCGGCCGGCCTATTGCGGCCGGAAACCGTACAGATCGCCGTTGCGGCTCTGCACCACCAACGTGTTGCCGGCAACGACCGGTTGCGCGGTGATCGCGCCCCCCGTCCTCGTCCGTGCGACAAATTCACCGGTATCACGCGATAGAAAGTGCACAAACCCCTTATAGTCACCGACCACCACCGCGCGGCCGACGATCGCCGGTGCACTGACGTCGCGGCTCTTCAACTGCGTGTTTTGCCACAGGGGCTTGCCGGTCATCGAATCGTACAGCGACACGACCGACCAGTCGTTTGTCGACGCCACAGCACGATCGTCCTGCGCCAATCCGCCATAACTGGAGAACGGCTGCTCCCACAGCGCGCGTCCGCTCAACACGTCAAAGCAACCGATCCGGCCCTGGAACGTCACCGCACAGGTCTGCGAGCCGACCAGCGTCGGCGCGCCGGCCACATCGTTGATCCGCTCGACTTCGGTGACACCGCGCGGATACGAGACTGGCGTTTGCCAGTACGCATCGCCGCTTTGCAAATTGATCGCGGCAAGCGAGCCACCCGGGAACCCCGCCAGCACCGCACTGTCGCCGGCGAACGTCATGCCGGCCACAGTCCGCAGGTTCAGCGGCACCGCGCGGTTCACGTAGACCCATTTCTGCTCGCCGGTGTGCGCATTGTATGCCGTGATACGCCCGTCGATCGTGCGCACCAGCACGAAGCCCTGGCCCACTGCCGGTGGCGTGACGATCTCACCGGATGCATTCGCCTTCCACAGCACCTTGCCATCGCCGCCGAGCACGAACACGTCACCCTTGAGCGTGCCGACCGCGGTCAGCGTGCCGTCGCTGCCGACACCGGCCGACAGGTCCGCGCCCACCTTCGTGCGCCAGACCTCGTTGCCATTGGTTGCATCGATCTTGACCACGGAGCCGTTCGCGCCAGCCGCGTACACATAATCGCCGACGGCGGCGGGGGCGAACAGGTAGCGTCCGGACTTACCCACGCTAGCCTTCCATGCCTCGCGCACCTCGAGTACGGTCTTGATCGGGGTCAGTTCGGTCGGCACGCCACGCCCATCCTTTGTGGATGAACACGCGGCCAGCACAGTCAGCGAAAGCAGGCACGCGAGCGGCCGGACGTAGCGGAAAACAAAATTCATGGATCAGTGACGCATTGACGAGTCAATCGGAAATCGAACTGCACGGGGCTTTAGCCACCGAGCGCATCGAGCTTGAACTGGATCAGCTGACGCACGGACGACTCACCGTGCTCGAGCGCCGCCAGCGCGGTCTGGTACGCGGCGCGCGCCTCGTCACGCTTGCCCTGCGCAGCCAGCAGGTCGCCGCGGCGATCCGCGTACAGACCGCCGAATGCCTGCGGCGGCGGGTCAGACAACAGCTTCAAGCCCGCGTCATAAGCCTTTTCGTCGATCAACAGCGCAGCGAGCCGCAACCTCGCGACCGCCTTGAACGCGTCGCCACGTGCTTGGTCGATGACCCACTGCAACTGCCCTTTCGCGCCGGTCACGTCTGCAGCCGCATACAACGCCTTGGCTGCCGCCAGCGCGCTAAGCGGTGCATACGCGGTGCCACCAAAGCGCGCTTCCATGTCCGCCGCAACGCGCGCGATCTGCGCCTTGTCTCCCGAGGCCACCGCCTGCTGGACCGTGTCATAGAACACCGCGGCCTGCGCCGCCTGGCGCCGCTGCCACCAGTTCCAACCGTTATAGGCGGCCCCGGCCAGCAGCGCGGCGAGCACGACCCCGGTCAGCACATTGCCCCACTTTGCCCACCAGGCCTGCAGGTTATCAAGGGTTTCTTGTTCGTGGTGGTAGCTCATCTAGTGGATACTCGCCTGGTCATTCATTCATCGCCTTCGTCGGCGGGTGCAACCATCGCATCGATCAGGAATTCGGTCAAGTGTTCGGCCGGCACCCGTTGCTGCACGCCATCCGCGCCCGCCGGATCGCCACGCAACGCCTTGATCGACACTTCGTCGCGCTGGACCTCGTCGTCGCCGAGGATCACCGCATACGCGGCACCGCTCGCATCGGCACGCTTCATCTGCGACTTGAAACTCGCCGGGGCGCCGTCGGCGCTGCAGTGCAGGATCACATCCAGCCCCGTGTCGCGCAGCCGCTCGGCGATCACGAACGCACGCTCGCGCGCCGCGTCGCCCTGGTGCACGACGTACACGTCGCAGCCGTCGTCAGACGGCACCAGTTGATCCTCGCGCAGCAGTTCCAAAATACGCTCGACGCCCAGGGCCCAGCCGCAAGCCGGCGCCGGCTTGCCACCGAGCTGCTCGATTAGCGGGTCATAGCGGCCGCCGCCGGCAACCGTACCTTGCGCGCCGAGCTTGTCGGTCACCCACTCGAACACCGTCAGGTTGTAGTAATCCAGCCCCCGCACGAGCCGGGGGTTGATCGTAAATGGGATGTGGTTCGCGCTCAGCAACCGTTGCACGCCTTCGAAATGCGCGAGCGACGCATCCCCGAGAAAGTCGATCAGCTTCGGCGCATGCGTCGCAATGTCCTGCATCGCGGGATTCTTCGTGTCGAGCACGCGCAACGGATTCGTATACAGCCGGCGCTTCGCATCATCGTCGAGCAACTCGACGTGCCGCTCCAGGTATGCAATCAACTCGTTGCGGTGAGCGGCGCGCTCCTGCGCCTGCCCGAGCGAATTGATCTCGAGCCGGATGCCCGTGAGGCCCAGATCATCCCAGAGCCGTTGACACATCAGGATGATCTCCGCATCGGCATCCGGACCCGCAAAACCGAGCGCCTCGACGCCGACCTGGTGAAACTGCCGGTAGCGACCGCGCTGTGGCCGCTCGTGGCGGAACATCGGTCCGATATACCAGAGCCGCTTTGGGCCGTCGTACAGCAGGTTGTGCTCAATCGCCGCACGCACCACGGCAGCGGTGTTCTCTGGACGCATCGTCAATTGCTCGCCGTTCAGCGAATCGAGGAAGCTGTACATTTCCTTCTCGACAATATCGGTCACTTCGCCGATACCACGGGTAAACAATGACGTATGCTCGACGATCGGCGTACGGATGTTCTGGTATCCGTAGGCGCGCAGCATCGATTTGACCGTGCTCTCGAAAAACTCCCACAGACCGGCGTCGCGCGGCAGGATGTCATTCATTCCCTTGACGCCAGTCAACTTCTCTAGCTTACGTTTCTGTTCTGTCATGTCGATTCAATGATAATCCGGGCTGGGGACTGTGCTTCGCACGCCACGCCACTCGCCGCCGTCGCGCCATAGGTGCGCTGGACATAGTCGTTGACGATATCTTGAAACTCCTCCGCGATGCGCGCGCCGCGCAGCGTGGTCGTCTTCACGCCGTCGATGAACACAGGCGCGGCTGGATTCTCGCCGGTTCCAGGCAGGCTGATGCCGATATTCGCGTGCTTGGACTCGCCGGGACCATTGACGATACAGCCCATCACTGCGACATTCATCGTCTCCACGCCCGGATACTGCTTGCGCCACACCGGCATCTGCGCGCGCAGATAGTCCTGAATTCGCGACGCCAGCTCTTGGAACACGGTGCTCGTCGTGCGGCCGCAACCCGGACACGCAATCACCATCGGCGTGAACGAGCGCAGCCCCATCGTCTGCAAAATCTCCTGGGCAACGACGACCTCACCGGTGCGCGAAGCGCCCGGCTCCGGCGTCAGCGAGACCCGAATCGTGTCGCCGATACCCTGCTGCAGCAGCACCGACAGCGCAGCGCTCGACGCGACAATGCCCTTCGAACCCATGCCCGCCTCGGTCAGCCCCAGGTGTAGCGCAAAGCCACAGCGCAGCGACAACGCCTGGTAGACCGCGATCAGGTCCTGCACGCCGCTGACCTTGCACGAAAGCACGATGCGGTCGCGCCCTAAGCCAAGCTCGACAGCACGTTCGGCCGAGCCGATCGCGGACTGGATCAGCGCCTCGTACATTACGCTTTGCGCGTCCCATGGCGTCGCACGCTGCGCATTCTCGTCCATCATCCGCGCAAGCAGGTCCTGGTCCAGGCTTCCCCAGTTCACGCCAATGCGCACCGGCTTGTCATGGCGGATCGCCGCCTCGATCATCTGCGCGAATTGCGTGCCGCGCTTGGCGCCCTGACCGACGTTTCCCGGGTTGATTCGGTACTTCGACAGCGCCTGCGCGCAATCCGGATAATCGCGCAGCAGCAGATGGCCGTTGTAGTGAAAGTCGCCGACCAGCGGCACGTTCACGCCCATGCGGTCGAGCTGCTCGCGGATCGCCGGCACCGCGGCGGCCGCTTCGGGCGTGTTGACTGTGATGCGCACCAACTCGGAGCCGGCCTGCGCAAGCTCCTTAATCTGGATCGCAGTACCGATTGGATCCGCAGTATCGGTGTTCGTCATCGACTGCACGCGCACCGGCGCGCCACCGCCGATCGTCACCGTATGGCCCTGCCAACGCACTGTAACCGCATGCGTGCGACGCCTTGGCGCAGAGCCGCCGAACACGGGTTCATCCGACGCGACCCGGCTTGCTACCGGCGCACCACCGGATTCAAACAGAATATTAGATTGCATCGAATTATCCGATTGCATGACACCCTGATCCTAGCGAGCACCGCGCCCGCGCTGCGACAGACCCACGACCGCACGGGGCTGGCCGTCACTGGCCTTGCCACGCCCATCCCACCCTTCGTTACGGCAGTTACGGCAGACTGAAGCGCGCAACGTTGCCCTGCGCGCCATCGTATTTCGCGGACGGAATCGGCTTGCCGTCGAGTGCCATCGCCTCGATGCCGGCCTTGTTGCCCACGGTCACGCGAAACGGCGCAATGCCTTGTACACGCTTCTCGTCCCCCGCGCGCAGCAAGCCGGAAAATAACGGCTTGCCATCACGCTGCCGCACACTGAACCAACTGTCCTGCGACACCTTGATCATTACTGCTGCCTCGCCGTCGGCCAGCACCGGTGCGCCCCCCGGCGTCGGCGATGCGTCGCCCAGCCCCGCATTGGCCGCGATCGCAGGCGAGGCCGGCGCTGATGCAAGCGCCGCGGCCGTCGATGCCGCGGACAACGTGTCCGCGCCCGACGACGCATCAAGCGCCGCGGGCCGCGGCAATTCAGTCAGCGTGCTGGTTGCCGACGCCAGCTGCACACCCGCCGGCGCGGTGCCACCCATGTTGCCAGTCTGCGCCGCGGCGCCCGGCGATGCAGCGCCGTCATGCTCAACTGCTTCTGCGCCACCGGTCTTCAGGCGAGCGATCCAGCCTCCGCCCGCTTCACCACCGGTGCGCCATACCGCGATGACCGCCGCCAGCACAATCATGAACGCGACGATCCACCCCCATGGCCGACGCCTGGGAGCGCCTCCCAGATTCATCACGACACGACCCCGCGGCAATCCCGCGCCACTGTTCGACGGCAGCGATAGTTCGGGCTCGATCGGCCCACTAGTGCGCCGCAGCGTATTGGTCAGCGGCGTCGGATCGGCACCGAGCATCTTCGCATAGCTGCGCACCACGCCGATCGCAAACGTCGTATCCGGCAGGTGGCTGTAATCGCCTGACTCCAACTCACGCAACTTGTGCGGCGCGACTTTCAACCGCGCGGACACATCCTCAATCGACCATCTTTTGGCCTCGCGCAGCTTTTCGAGCTGCGCACCGACCTGCCGCGCGGACTCCGCCGCGGCGCCTGGATCCGGCCGTCTGGCCGTGGCGCTCGAGTCGTGCGGTGTCGGATGCTGCTGGTCACTCATCCCTAATTCCTCACTGGAATTCTTTTCATTGCTCGCGGCGCCGCCGCGAGCTGGTCTCGCCTAAACGATGAGCCCAAATGGAGCAAGGCCGGCAAACCGCCGTTCGCCGGCATCACTCAAATCATGTGCATGACCGCGGCGCACGGCACAAAATCCCGCGACGCACACAGCGCGCCACGATCGTCGCCATCCCGGCCCTGCCGAGGCAAGTCCCCATTTTTGCCCCGTCCTGCCTGCGCCACCATACGTCATACCGCGCGCACCCCGATCGACGCGAGACCGGTACGCGCGTCGCGCCGCATGCGCTCCGCCACGCGGGTACGGTCGCGAACCTCGCCGGCCAACTGCCCGCAGGCCGCATCGATATCGTCGCCGCGCGTCCTACGCACGGTCGTCACGACGCCAGCATCGATTAGGATCTGCGCGAACTGCTTGATCCGCTCCGGATGGGAGCGCAACAGCCCGGACTCCGGAAACGGATTGAACGGTATCAGGTTGAATTTGCACGGCACGTCGCGCGTCAGCGCAAGCAGTTGCCGCGCGTGCTCGTCCCTGTCGTTGACACCGTCTAGCATGCAATACTCAAATGTGATGAAATCGCGTGGCGCAACACGCAAATACCGGTTACATGCCGCCATCAATTCCGCAAGCGGGTACTTTCGGTTCAGCGGCACCAATTCATCACGCAACGCGTCGTTGGGCGCGTGCAACGACACGGCCAGCGCCACCGGCAATTCGGCCGCCAGCCGATCGATCATCGGTACGACGCCCGATGTAGACAGCGTCACGCGGCGACGTGACAACCCGTACGCGTGGTCGTCAAGCATCAGCCGCATGGCCGGCACCACCGCATCGAAATTCAGCAGCGGCTCGCCCATGCCCATCATCACGACGTTCGTGATCACCCGCTCACCGGGAGCCAGGCCACCGCGCGCCGCGCGCAGCGCGAACTCGGCCATCCACAGCTGGCCAATGATCTCGCCGACGCCGAGGTTACGCGAGAAGCCTTGCTTGCCCGTCGAGCAGAAGCGACAGTTCACCGCGCAGCCAGCCTGCGACGACACGCACAGCGTGCCGCGCCCCTGCTCCGGGATATACACGGTCTCGACCGCGTTGCCTTCGCCCACGTCCAGCAGCCACTTGCGCGTGCCGTCCGCGGACGTGTGGTCCTGCAGCACCGCGGGATGACGGATCGATGCGCAGGTCTTCAGCTTGTCGCGCAGCGATTTCGCGAGATCGGTCATCGCGTCAAAATCGCTGACGCCACCGTGATGGATCCACCGCTGCAACTGGCGCGCGCGAAACGGCTTCTCGCCGAGGCTCGCGCAATACGCAACGAGGCCCGCAGCATCGAAATCCAGAAGATTGACCGTGTCAGTCATTGTCATGCCTGCCGTCTCAGATGGCGCCCGCAGCGGCGGCACACCGCACCGCCCATCCAGCCCGTGCCCGCAGACGCGGGCTTGGCCGGCGCGGCCGGCTTACCGCTGCTCAGCGCGAGTAGACGTTCACTTCCGGAAAGAAGAAGGCGATCTCGACAGCTGCCGTTTCCGGCGCATCGGAGCCGTGCACCGCGTTAGCGTCGATGCTGTCCGCGAAATCGGCACGAATCGTGCCCTTTTCTGCCTTCTTCGGATCGGTCGCGCCCATCAGCTCACGATTTTTTGCGATTGCGTTCTCGCCCTCGAGCACCTGAATCATGACCGGGCCCGACGCCATGAACTCAACCAAATCCTTGAAGAAAGGCCGCTCCTTATGCACCGCGTAGAACTTTTCCGCGTCCGCGCGCGACAGATGGACCATGCGGGCCGCGATGATTTTCAGCCCAGCGTGCTCGAACCGGCTGTAGATTTGACCGATCACATTCTTTGCGACAGCATCGGGTTTGATAATCGACAGGGTGCGCTCGATCGCCATGAAAAAACTCCGGGAAAATGAGGAAATTACGAAGTCCATCGAATCTGCCATTCTAGCATGAGCCGGTGTATCATTGGCAGGGAACCCTTACAGCACTGTAAGGCTCTAACATCACGTGTCGCTTGGCCGTCGGGCCGCCGCGATGAGGCGGCGGGCGATGCCGGCACCGTCTGCAAGTCAAGATAACGCAAGGAGAAACCATGGCTGACTCTCGTACCTACGGGTTTGGGCGTACCGGCACCATCGTGTCGGCCGAAACGCGAAATAGGGTACTGCGCAACACGTACTGGCTGCTGGCACTGTCGATGGTTCCGACCGTGCTCGGCGCGTGGATCGGAGTCGCAACCGGCTTTTCGCTATTCGCCGCCACGTCGCCGATGATGAGCGTGCTGGCTTTCCTCGCGATCGCGTTCGGTTTCATGTTCGCGATCGAGCGGACCAAGCACAGCGCAGTCGGCGTGTTCGTGCTGCTCGGCTTCACGTTCTTCATGGGGCTGATGCTGTCGCGTCTGCTGAGCTTCATTCTCGGCTTCACGAACGGCCCGTCGCTGATCATGCTGGCTTTCGGTGGCACCGGTCTGATCTTCGCGGCAATGGCGACAGTCGCCACGGTCAGCAAGCGCGACTTTTCCGGCTTGGGCAAGTGGTTGTTCGTCGGCGTGCTCGTGCTGCTACTGGCTTCGGTCGCGAATGTGTTCCTGCACCTGCCGGCATTGATGCTGACGGTGTCGGTTCTGGCGATCGCCATCTTCTCGGCCTACATGCTGTTCGACGTGCAGCGCGTGGTCAACGGTGGCGAAACGAACTATATCAGCGCGACGCTGATGATCTATCTGGATCTGTACAACGTGTTCACGCATCTGCTGGCGCTGCTCGGTATTTTTGGCGGCAACCGCAACTAGTTGTCGCGGCCCCAACGCTGCGACGGCGCACGAAGCGTGGGGCTTGGGGCGCGTCCAAGTTAGCTAGCGCGGGGCAAGCCTGCGCGCTTCTTTTTTTAACCGGCGCACCCCAGCGCTGCCCTATCGCACGCTGCCCGCACAGCGCGCCCCTACCGTCACCCGCCATCCTGCCACCACGCCGCCAACCTTTTTGCCTGTCAGCCGCTGCAGGTCACGCACGCTCGAAACAGGCGACCGACTCGACGTGCGACGTGTGCGGAAACATGTTCACGACGCCCGCGCCAACCAGCCGATAGCCAGCTTCGTGCACCAGCAGCCCGGCATCGCGCGCCAGCGTGGCCGGATTGCACGACACATAGACGATCCGTCCGGGCAAGCACGCCGCGTCACCGGTCTGCGCCAACTCGCCCAGTGCCTTTGCCACGGCCAGCGCACCTTCGCGCGGCGGATCAATGAGGAACTTGTCAAACCGGCCGAGCGCGCGCAAATCGGCGGCGCCCACCTCGAACAGATTGCGCATGGCAAACGATGTGCGGGCCTCGAGACCATTGACACGGGCATTGGCTTGCGCGCGCTGCGTCAGCGCGTCACTGCCTTCGATGCCGACCACCTCGCGCGCGCGCCGTGCCAGCGGCAACGTGAAATTGCCCAGCCCACAGAACAAATCCAGCACGCGATCGGTTCGTGCTGGCGCAAGCAGCCGCACCGCCCTGCCGACCAGCACCCGGTTAATCTGGTGATTGACCTGCGTGAAGTCGGTCGGCTTGAACGGCATCCGGATATCGAACTCCGGCAGCGTGTAGGCCAGTTCAACATCGACCGGATAGAATGGCGTGACGCTGTCGGGCCCCTTGGGCTGCAGCCAGAATTGCACGCCGTGCTGGTCAGCAAACGCGCGCAACAGTGCCTCGTCCTGCTCGGTCAGCGGCTCAAGCACCCGCAGTACCAGCGCGGTGAGTGCGTCGCCGATCGCCAACTCGATTTGCGGCATCCGGTCTCGGATCGATAGCGACTCGACCAGCCGGCGCAACGGCACAAGTAGCGCCGATACGTGCGGCGGCAGCACTTCGCACCGCGTCATGTCAGCCACGTAGCTGCTTTTCTTTTCATGGAACCCGACCAGCACGCCGCCCTTTTTCACGACGTTGCGCACGGTCAGCCGGGCACGATAGCGGTAACCCCATGACGGTCCGCCTATCGGCCGATAGATCTGTTCCGCGCGCAGCTTGGCCAAGTGCGATAGATTGTCTTCCAGCACTCGCTGCTTGACCGCGATCTGCGCACGCGTGTCCAAATGCTGCATCGAGCATCCGCCGCAGGTGCCGAAGAACGGGCATTGCGGCGTGGTGCGCATACCGCTGGCGCGCAATATCTCAACGATTTGCGCCTGCTCGTAGCTTGGCTTCTTGCGAAAACTCGAGTACGACACAGTTTCGCCCGGCAACGCACCCTCGACAAAGATGACCTTGCCGGGTACGCCCTGCTCGTCGATCTGCCGCCCCACGCCGCGCGCTTCCATATCGAGCGACTCGATGTCGATCACAGGCGCGACACGCGGCGCAGTCGCCGCACTCGACGGCGTGGCGCGGGCATGTCTTGAGTTAATCGACACCACATCGCTCGACGCGGCGCCGGCCGGCGTGGCGGCTTTCGGCTGTACGGTGTGAACCACCTTGAAACTTCCTGGTTTGTGACGAAAGGCAAAATTGTAGACTAGCGATGCTGAGCCCCACATCTTTACCTATCCTAGCAAAGACCCTCGATGCTGATCATGGACTGGAGTATCCGATGGGGTACGGTATTGACGCTCATGCTCGAGCGCAATTGAAGCGCGGCCACAGCACGCCTCGCGCGGCACGGCAGCGCCGTCAGCCGGCAAAGCCCGCCAGATAGTCCTGCCAATGAGGCGCGCTTTCGCGGGCCAATGCGTCGCGCACCAACGTGACTTCGTCCTCGTAGTCCGCTGCGCTCAACACGCCGCGCATCAGCTGGAAGCGGCAATACAACAGATACGTGTTCACGACGTCCGTCTCGCAGTAGTGGCGGATCTCGGCGATGCGGCCCTGCTGGAACGCGTCCCATACTTGTGAGCCGTCCATGCCCATCTTGCCCGGAAACCCGCACAGCTTGGCCAACGCGTCCAGCGGTGCGTTCGCGCGGGCGTTGTACATCGCCAACACGTCCATTAGATCAGTATGACGGGCATGATACCGGCTGATGTAGTTATTCCATTTGAAATCCCGATCGCAGTCACCAAGGTCCCAATATTTCGGTGCGACGACACCATTGACCAGCGCACGATAGTGCAGAACCGGCAAATCAAAGCCGCACCCGTTCCATGACACCAATTGCGGCGTGTACTTCTCGATCACTCGATAAAACGACTGGATTAGCGCGGCCTCTGGATCCTGCGGCGTGCCCAGCGAACGTACGCGGAACCCGTTCCGGTCACGAAATACGCACGAGATCGCAGCCACCCGCTGCAAATGCAGTGGCAAAAAATCAGAGCCTGTTTTCTCGCGGCGCGCGGCAAACGCGCACTCAGCGACGTCAGCATCGGACATCGTCGCGGGCCATGACTCCAGCTTACGAATGCCGGCCACGTCGGGAATAGTCTCGATATCGAAGACGAGTACCGGGATCACAGCACGGCGTCCTTAGGTACGCCGTTGGAAGCGAAATAGCGCTTCAGGCGCGCCAATGCCTCTTGCTGAATCTGCCGCACACGCTCACGCGTGAGCCCCATCTCATCAGCCAGCTCCTCGAGCGTGGCCGGCTCAATATTGTTCAACCCGAAGCGCCGCTCGATCACGTGGCGATGCTTATCAGGCAGGCGCGAGAGCCATACCCGCGTGAGCGTCTCCAGTTCGCGGTGCTGCGCCTCGGCGTCCGGCGACTGGCTTTGCTCGTCCGACAGCAGATCTAGCAGGCTGCTGGCCGGGTCCAACTCCAGCGGCGCGTCCAGCGACGCAGTATGCTCATTCAGCGCGAGAATGTCCGCCACCTCCTCGGGTGTCTTGCCAATCAGATAGGCGATATCGTCAACGCTCGCGTCACGGTGCTCGTCGGCGCCACTCGCCGGTGCACTGGCGTTCCGCTCCAAATGGCGCTTGGCGCGCAGCACCTGGTTCAACTCGCGGATCACGTGGACCGGCAGGCGCACGGTGCGCGCCTGGTTCATGATCGCGCGCTCGATGCTCTGACGAATCCACCACGTTGCATAGGTCGAAAAGCGAAAACCACGCGTCGGGTCGAATTTTTCAATCGCGTGCATCAACCCCAGATTACCTTCCTCGATTAGATCCAACAACGGCACGCCGCGATTCAGGTAGCCCTTCGCAATGCTGACGACCAGCCGCAGATTGCGCTCGATCATCATCTGCCGAGCGTCGAACTCCCCCGCCTTGGCCAGCCGCGAATAGCGCTGCTCCTCCTCGACTGTCAGCAACGGTTTCACGCTGATGCGGTTTAGGTAGTGCTGGATCGTATCGGCGGTCAGCTCAGCCTTCAGCAACGCGCGGAAATCGTCCGGATCGGGCTCCGCGACCGCCGCCTCTTCCGCAGCACCTTGCTCCGACACGGGCTCATCGTCCAGTCCGTATTCGGCAGACGGTTCGTCGGCGGGTCGCACGAAGCGCTCGCCGTCGCCCAACTCACCGGAGGTATCGCCAACGGGATCCGACATGTCGGTCGAAGGACGGCGCTTCGCTTTGGCCATGGTAGTTTGCTCTATTGCGGCGGAAGATACTTCATGGGATCGACAGGCTTGCCCTGCTTGCGGACCTCGAAATGCAGCATCACCTTGTCCGCATCGCTACCGCCCATCTCGGCAATCGTCTGGCCCTGGGTCACTGGGTCGCCTTCCTTGACCAGCAAGGTACGGTTGTGTGCGTACGCGGTCAGGTACGTCGCATTATGCTTGATAATAATGAGATTGCCGTATCCGCGCAGCCCATTTCCCGCATAAACGACGCGCCCATCGGCCGCCGCCTTCACCGGCGCACCCAGTGCGCCGCCGATGTTCACGCCTTTGTTCTTCGCTTCGTCGAACGAATTGAGCACCGGGCCACGCACCGGCCACGCGAAATTGAGGCTGCCGGCCGCCGCTTCCGGCTGTGGCGGGATCGAGGCGATCGCCGGCGCCGAGCCGTAAGGCGGCGCGGCCGTCGACGGAGTCGTCGCGGCACCGGGCTCAGCCGGGCCGCCGAGCGGGCGCGACTGCACCGCCGCGCCACCAAGTGGCGCAGCCGCGACACCAGGCGGCGAAGCGGCGACGTTGGCCCCCGGCGGCACGACCCGCAGCAACTGGTCAACTTCGATCTGGTTTGGGTTCGTCAGGTTGTTCCACGCCGCGATGTCGCGGTAGTTCTGCCCATTCTCAAGCGCGATCCGGTACAGCGTGTCACCTAGCTGCACACGGTAGTATCCGGGCGGCGGGGGGCCCAATGGCACGCCCAACGCCGCCGTGCCGGTGGTAGAAAGCGGCGCGCCGCTGCGGTCGATGACGGGAGCGGGCTCCAGCCGGGTCGAACACGCCGTCAGCATTGCTAGCGCGGCGGCCACACAAACCGTTCGCTGGATCGTCACCAGACTCGCATTCACGCTCTCACTCCGCAACATGCTGTTCAACGTCAAATCACTCCCGATTTTAAGGGGACAAAGAAAACACGATCAAGCTGTGACTCCCGCCACTGCGCGCTGGACACGCGCTCGACCAGCGTGAGCACCTGTTCGTTGCCACTGCGTGAGCCCACCGGCGCCACCAGGCGGCCGCCGATGGCCAATTGCTCGAGTAGCGCGGCCGGCACATCGAAGCCTGCGGCAGCAATCACGATGGCATCGAACGGCGCGGCGCTTGGCAAGCCGAGCCGCCCATCGCCGTAATGCAGCCGGATGTTCGGCACGCGCAACGGACGCAGGTTCGTTTTCGCCCGTTCGTACAATGGCTTTACCCGTTCGACCGAATACACGTCGCGCGCCAGGTGGCTCAGTACTGCCGCTTGATATCCGCAGCCCGTGCCGATCTCCAATACTTTCTCCAGTGCGCGCCCGGCTGCCACCAATTCCAGCATGCGCGCGACCACTGACGGCTTGGAGATCGTTTGCTGATGCCCGATGGGCAGCGCGGCATCCTCATAGGCCTGCGCGGCAAGCCCAGGATCGACGAACTGGTGCCGGGGTATCGCCGCGAGCGCGGCAAGCACGCGTGCGTCGGCGACGCCGCTCGCGCGCACGCGTTCGACCATCCGTTGCCGAACGCGTTCCGAGGTCAGCGCCAGTTGCGTCGACAAGGGCACGGCCGCGGGCGAAGCCGGCACCATTCTGTCAAAAAACGGCCGCATCTGCTCGACGCCTTCGCGCGGGCGCGTGCCGCCCAGCGTGGGCTTGGTCGCGGTGCTGGCGGACGCGGATCCGGCCACGCCGGGCAGGACTGGCGCACCGCGCGGCTCGCGCATCACGTCGGACAGCCCGAGCGGGAACCGCTTGGCGCGCCCGGCGCTCATGCAGGCTGCTCCGGCCGCCAACCACGCGTCCATTCGTGTAGCGCCGGAAGCAATCGCGTATCGGTCAAATCCAATTGCAGCGGCGTCAGCGAGACGTCGCCGGCCGCCACCGCGTGAAAGTCCGTGCCTTCACTCGCATCGAGCGCAGCGCCAGCCGCCCCGATCCAGTAGACCGGCTCACCATGCGGATTGCTCGCGCGGATCACCGGCTGTGACGGATGCCGCTTACCCAGACGCGTGACGCGCCAAGTTCCCATTTCGGCGTACGGCCGGTTCGGGATATTCACATTCAGCAGCGTATGCGCGGGCAATGGCGTGCGCAAACAATGCTGCACAACCTCCGCGGCCACGCGCGCGGCCGCATCCAGATGCGCCCAATCTCTGTCGACCAGCGAGAACGCTATCGACGGCACGCCGAACAGGAATCCCTCGGTGGCTGCCGCGACGGTACCCGAATAGAGCGTGTCCTCGCCCATGTTCTGCCCATTGTTGATGCCGGACACCACCAGGTCTGGCTTGCCGTCGAGCAGCCCGGTCAGCGCCACGTGTACGCAGTCAGTCGGTGTACCGTTCACGTAGCGAAAGCCGTTCGCGGCGGTGAAAACGGACAGTGGCCGCCACAGCGTCAGCGAGTTTGATGCGCCACTGCAGTTGTGCTCTGGCGCCACCACGACCACCTCGCCCAATGGCGCAAGTGCGTGGTGAAGCGCCGCGAGCCCGGGCGCCAGGTAACCGTCGTCGTTGCTGAGCAGGATCTTCATCAAGCGATTGTAACCGAGGATGTTTTGCTAACGGATGGCAATCGGGCGCACGACTCGATCATGCGACGCACAGCAGCAGTGATCCCGGCCGCCGGGCCGCACCGAATCAAAAGGCACGAGCGTTCGCGATAGTCTACACTGGCACCCGGCCACACAAGAAAGCCACCATGCGCGCGATTCGTTGCCACCAATACGGCCCGCCCAACACGCTGGTGGTCGAGACAGTGCCCGTCCCGAAGCCGACCCCGACCCAGTCGTGATCGAGGTGAAGGCTGCTGCGGTCACCCTCCCGGACGTGCTGGTCATTCAGAACCAGTAGCAGTTTAGGCCCGAGTTGCCGAGTCGGCGGCGACTATGCCAAACCGGCGCTTCGCAGCATGGCATGGCGCGGCCGCTACCGGGTCGTGGGTTTCGCCAACGGCGAGATCCCGAGCTGCCGTTAAACCTCGCGCTGCTCAAGCAGGCTGGCATTCTTGGCGTGTTCTGGGGCGAATTCGTGCGGCGCGAGCCGCAGCGCAACGCCGCGGCGGTCGCACACCTGCTCGATGGGTTGCGCGGCGACAAGTTGCGCCCGCATATCTCAGCGCGCTATGCACTCGAGGATACGCCGCGCGCGTTGCAAGAGATGGCCGCGCGGCGTGTGACCGGTAAGGTGCTGATCACGCGCTAAACGACAGTTTCTCGGTTTCGCCGGATTTTGGTTGCCACTTCAGCCGCCGCTTTTCGGCCAGCGCGACGATCCCATCAAGTACCAGTGCGAACAGCGTCAGCACCAGGATCCCAGCGAACACGGTATGCAAGGACCTTGATGCCCGACCGTGGCGCCAAGGATGTCCCCATGCGTCTTTGTCAACTCGTTCGACTCGATCAACGGCACGCGTTCAGACCGAGCGCCGGTCCAGTACCGCGCGGGCGATTGTGCCGGCGTCGACATATTCGAGTTCACCGCCGACCGGCACGCCGCGGGCCAGCCGCGTCACCGTCAGGCCGCGTGCCTTGAGCATCTGGCCTAGGTAATGGGCAGTCGCCTCGCCTTCATTCGTGAAATTGGTGGCCAGCACAACTTCACTGACCACGCCGTCGGTCGCCCGGCGCATCAGCCGCTCAAAATGGATCTCGCGCGGCCCGATGCCGTCAAGCGGGCTCAAGCGTCCCATCAGCACAAAATACAGTCCGCAATACGCGAGCGTCTGCTCGAGCATGACTTGGTCGGCGGGTGTCTCGACCACGCACAACAGCGTCGGATCGCGCTGCTCGTCACTGCATAGCTCGCATACGTCGCGCTCGGTGAACGTGTTACACCGCTCGCAATGCTTGAGCGCCTGCGTCGCGTGCAGCAGCGACCGCCCGAGCCGCTGTGCCCCATCCCGGTCATGCTGCATCAGGTGATAGGCAATGCGCTGCGCGGACTTCGGTCCGACACCGGGCAACGTGCGCAGCGCTTCGATCAGCGCGGCCAGCGCGGACGGTGGCTTCACGTTCATGAGCGTCGCGCGCCAACGCGCGCCGGGAGTCGAAACACGACACGCTCCTTCATCGACGGCACCCGCAAAATCAAAATGGCAGCTTAAAGCCCGGCGGCAGCGGCAGACCCGCGGTCATGCCGGACATTCTCTCCTGCGCTGTCGCCTCTGCCTTGCGCGCTGCATCATTGAACGCGGCGGCGACCAGGTCCTCAAGCATGTCCTTGTCATCGGCCAACAGGCTCGGATCGATCGTGACGCGACGCACTTCGTTTTTGCAAGTCATCGTCACCTTCACGAGACCAGCGCCGGACTGGCCCTCGATCTCGATCTGCGCGAGCTGCTCCTGCATCTTCTTCATGTTTTCCTGCATTTGCTGCGCCTGCTTCATCAAGCCGGCGAGTTGGCCCTTCATCATCATGAAACTCCTTCGAATAGCGGGGAAATGCTGCTCGCGCCGGTCATGCGGCGGATGCGCGGTGGTCGGCGCCAAGCGGGCGAATCGAACCCGGCACGATCGTCGCGCCGAACTCGCGGATCAGCGTTTGCACGAACGGGTCTGCGTTGATCTCGCGCTCGGCTTGCTGCTGTTGCTGCGCGCGCCGCGTGGCCTCTACGGCCGCGGCTGTGCGGCGTGCGGGGCCAACCGATACGGCTACGCGGACCGGCTTGCCTAGGGCCGCGTCGAGCGCGGCCTTCAGTTTGCCAGCGTGCGCCGCGTCCGCATACTGCGGCACCGGCACGCGCAATGTCAGCTCGTCACCGTCGCACGCCACAAGCTCGCTGTGAAACGCAAGCTGGTATGCGATGCCGCTGAGCGACAGCGATGCGGCCAATGTCGGCCAGTCGCCGTCGTAGCCAAGCGGCGCAAGAGGCACAGCCGGCGGCAACGGTGTGTCATCGACTGACGCCGGCGGCTGCACAGCAGCCGGCACGGGCGCCGGGTCATCCGCCAGCGCGGCGAAATTGGGCTCGCCAACATCAAACGCGCCGTCATACGCGGACAGCGGCACGAACTCGTCGTCAGGCGGCATGTCGTCCCAGGGCGCCACCGCCGGCGTCGATGCACGAGCAGCGCCCTGTGCGTCGCCGGCGCCGGGCGCCGCGCCACCTGGCGCGGCAGCGCCCCGCTGCTGGGCGTCGCGGCGCGGCGCCGGGCGCCGGGCGCCGGCGGCAGCGCTGGCCGCCAGCCGTTCGGCAAGCTGTGCTGCCGCAGACGCCGCTTTCGCGCGAGGCAGCGCGGCGGCGCTGTCGCCGCCCGCGCCCGGCGCCGTCGTCGCCTCGGATCGGATGGCACCCGACGCAGCCGCCGGCGCACGACCGCGCTCGCTTGAAGCGCGCGCTCCCTTGCCCCGCAGCATGCCAAGCGCCGCGCTGGCCGGACTGCCAGCGCGCGAGGGATTCGGGGGCGATGGAACCGATTGTGGGG
>NZ_JAHKSP010000027.1:0-13650 GCF_021733735.1 Mycetohabitans sp. B2 | reverse complement strand
GTCCTCCTGCAACGCGTGAGGGCTCGAACCGGCCTCAACCCCGTCCGTCAAATCATTCTCTGTGTGAGGCACTCCGGTCTCGTCCGGCTGCGCCTGGGCTGCGCCCATGCCAGTCGCAGCAGTCCTGACGGGGCTCGTCTGCGTCGCGTTTGCGCACGCCCCCTCCGTGCGGGCCCCTTCCGCCTGCAGCGCCTCATTCGCGTCAGCCCCGCCGCGTGCCTTTGCCGGCACGCCAGGCGAGCGTGCAGTCGTTTGCGCCGCCCCGGCGGCATAAGTGGACATGGCGAGAGCCTGCGTCGCTGCGCGGGCGTGCAAGCGCGGTACAGGCTCGCGTTGCGTGGCACCGGCGGCGTGCGCGTCACCGCCTGTCGGACCGCCGCCGGCCCCCGGTGCGCCCATCGACGGCGTGCTGGGGGCCGGCGGCATATCCGCCGGCGCAGGCTCGCGCATCACGTCGACAGTCCCGAACGCAAGCATGCGCAATAACGCCATCGTGAAACCGGCATACTCGTCTGGGGCCAACCCCAGTTCAGCGCGACCAATCGTCGCGATCTGATAATAGAGCTGCACGGCTTCGGGCGTCAGCTGCCCCGCAAAACGTCGAATGTCCGCGGCTTCCGGCCACTCGTCCAGCACCGAATCAGGCACCGCCTGCGCCCACGCGATACGGTGCAGCAAGCTGGACAGATCCTGCAACGCGGTCGAGAACGATAGGCTGCGCGCTGCCATCTCGTCAGCCACCGAGCGCACCGCGGCGCCGTCGCGCATGGCGAGCGCATCCAGCAAGCGCACCAGGTAGCTTTGGTCCAGTGCGCCGAGCATGCCCCGCACGGCCTGTTCGGTTACCGCACCTGCCGCGTACGCGATCGCCTGATCGGTCAACGACAGCGCATCGCGCATGCTACCGTCCGCGGCACGCGACAACAGGCGCAGCGCTTGCGTCTCGAAACCGATACCCTCGTCAGCCAGGATACGTTCCAGGTGCGACACGATATGGCCTGCCGGCATCTGTTTGAGGTTGAACTGCAAACAGCGCGATAACACGGTGACAGGAATCTTCTGCGGGTCCGTCGTCGCGAGAATGAACTTCACATGCGCCGGTGGCTCCTCGAGCGTCTTGAGCATCGAGTTGAACGCGTGATGGGTCAGCATGTGCACTTCGTCGATCATGTAGACTTTGAAGCGCGCATCGACCGGCGCGTAGACGGCGCGCTCGAGCAGCGCCGCCATCTCGTCGACGCCCCGGTTGCTGGCTGCGTCCATTTCAACGTAGTCGACGAAACGACCTTCGTCGATTTCACGACACGCCTTGCATACGCCGCATGGCGTGGCGGTAATGCCAGCTTCGCAGTTGAGCGCCTTGGCCAAGATCCGCGACAGCGTGGTCTTGCCAACGCCGCGGGTGCCGGTGAACAAATAAGCGTGATGCAGCCGCTGCGCTTGCAGCGCATGGGTGAGCGCGCGCACCACGTGCTCCTGGCCGACGAGCGACGCGAAATCCCTGGGCCGCCACTTGCGTGCGAGAACTTGATAGGTCATCGCGAAATTGTATCAGCAACGCTCACGCGCACCACGCGCGAAGTCGGCAGCACGCCGTCGGATGCAGGCGTACCAGTGGGCAAACGAAAAAAGGACACCAGTGAGAGATGCCAGTGGGCGAACGGATCATGCACGGGCATTGGTGCAAGACGCGTATGCACGTTGCGTTGACACCGGGGGACAACGAAGACAATGGGAGCGGAATAGCCCGATCGGGTGACCAGAAAGAGGAAGGTGACGAGCCCAACCCTCGGCACTGGCAGAAAACGGCTGTGGCTGCTTCGTTCCCGACCTGACCAGGTTGACCGCGCCGCCATGCGAGGAGGCCCGTCACGGCGTATTCTAACACTGGATTGCATCGTGACGCCACCGCACACGATGGGAAACGAATTACGTTAAGATGACGGCTGAACGACCTGCGAATGGGCGGGATGGTCCCGCCGTTGCGCTTCGCGAGGGCCGCCGCGCGGCAGCAGCATGCCGCCGGGCGGGTTTTTGGAGATCGGGCATATCGGGGGGCCATCATGAGGCCGCACCTCGGGTGCCTTTAGAGGTAACGCGATAATGAGCGAACAAATCAAGCACATCACCGATGCTTCTTTCGAACAGGACGTCCTTAAGGCGGACAAGCCCGTCCTTCTAGACTTCTGGGCGGAATGGTGCGGCCCGTGCAAGATGATCGCGCCGCTACTGGACGAGGTGGCACGCGACTACGGCGACCGCCTGCAGGTCGCAAAAATCGATGTCGATCAGAATCCGTCGACGCCGGCCAAGTTTAGCGTGCGGGGCATTCCGACGTTGATCCTATTCAAGAACGGCGTGGTGGCCCAGACGAAGGTGGGTGCATTGTCGAAGGCCCAAATCACGGCGCTGATCGACAGCCATATCTGAGCCCCGCGGCGCCGCCCGCACCGTGACGGCGCTTGTTGCAAGGACGCAACGAGCGCCGCATTGTGACTATGCTTGAATTCGCATGGCTATGCTATGCTAAGATTAGAAAAGTCAAATACGTTTTAAATCGTATAACGTCCTAACCGGGCTCGTCGCCCGACGACCCTCCTCCCCTTTCTGTCGCTTCTCCTCTTTCCCTGGCGGGATTCCTGTATGCATTTATCCGAGCTCAAGTCGCAACACGTATCTGCTTTGATCGAAATGGCCAATGGCCTGGAGATCGAAAACGCGAACCGCCTGCGCAAACAGGAGTTGATGTTCGCAATTCTGAAAAAGCGCGCCAAGACTGGCGAAACAATCTTCGGCGACGGCACCCTCGAAGTGCTGCCGGACGGTTTTGGCTTTTTACGCTCGCCAGAAACGTCGTATCTGGCAAGCACCGACGACATCTACATCAGTCCGTCGCAAATCCGCCGTTTCAACCTGCACACCGGTGACACGATCGAAGGCGAAGTCCGGACGCCGAAGGACGGCGAGCGGTATTTCGCGCTGGTCAAGGTCGACAAAGTCAACGGGCAGCCGCCCGAGGCCTCGAAACACAAGATCATGTTCGAGAACCTCACGCCGCTGCACCCGAACAAGCCGCTGTCACTGGAGCGCGACGTGCGCGGCGAGGAAAACATCACCAGCCGCATCATCGACATGATTGCACCGATCGGCAAAGGCCAGCGCGGACTGCTGGTCGCGTCGCCGAAGTCGGGCAAGACCGTGATGCTGCAGCACATCGCGCATGCGATTAAGTCAAACCATCCGGACGTCACATTGTTCGTGCTGCTGATCGACGAGCGCCCAGAAGAAGTGACTGAAATGCAGCGCTCGGTGGCCGGCGAAGTGATTGCGTCCACGTTCGACGAACCAGCGTCGCGTCACGTGCAGGTCGCCGAAATGGTGATCGAGAAGGCCAAGCGGCTGGTCGAGATGAAGCACGATGTGGTCATCCTACTGGACTCGATCACGCGGCTTGCACGCGCCTACAACACCGTCGTGCCGGCCTCGGGCAAGGTCTTGACCGGCGGCGTTGACGCCAACGCGCTGCAACGCCCGAAGCGCTTCTTCGGTGCGGCGCGCAACGTGGAGGAAGGCGGTTCGCTGACGATCATCGGCACTGCGCTGATCGAAACTGGCAGCCGCATGGACGACGTGATCTATGAGGAATTCAAGGGCACCGGCAACATGGAGGTGCATCTGGAACGGCGCCTTGCAGAAAAGCGGGTCTATCCGTCGATCAACCTGAACAAATCAGGCACCCGTCGCGAGGAATTGCTGATTAAGCCAGAAATTCTGCAGAAGATCTGGGTGCTGCGTAAGTTCATCCATGACATGGATGAAATCGAAGCCATGGAATTCCTGCTCGACAAGCTGAAGCAGACCAAGAGCAATTCGGAGTTCTTCGACATGATGCGCCGCGGCGGTTGAGCGCAGCCCACACGTCGCCGATCCCCAAACCGCCGGCCTTGCCGGCGGTTTTTTATTGGGCCGGCGGCTTATGGGAGCACATTGCCTGCAGGCGGGCCGGCCTCGAGCGGCCTGAACGCGAACATGAACGTGAACGTGAACGTACAGGTTTTTATATATAATAAGCTTTTCCCCTCGTCGAATCGAACCGCGCGATGCGCCCTGCCGATCCCTCTTGCGCACTGGTGACCGTCGGCGAAGCCGCCACCCGGCTCGGCGTGACACCTCGCACGCTGAAGTACTACGAGGAACTGGGACTCGCAACGCCTACCCGCAGCAAGGGACGTTACCGGCTGTACAAGCAGGCCGATCTCGATCGCTTCGCGCGCATCTTGCGGATGCGCTCATTGGGCTTTTCGCTCACGGCGATTACCGAGTTGCTGAAGCAGCCGCTCGAGGCACCGACCGACGCAGGCCGCCCGCGCCTCTCGCCTGCCGCGCTCGCCGCATGGCGCGCCTCGCTAGCCACGCAATTAGACATCCTGAATCGACGTGTTGCTCAGGTGCGCAACGAACTGAAAACCGCACAAGCACTGCGGACGCAGTTACGGCACGACCTGGACTATGTTGACCAGCGACTTGCTGGCGCCCCGGTGGACGTTGCGCTACAGCGGCGCAAGGCGCGTGGCGGTGCCTATGGGCGGGACGGCACGAAGGCGGCATCGACACGCGGAACCGCCAGCCCAGTCAACACTGGCCACGAGCGCCAGGCCATACACGATACCGACGCGGCGCTGGCCCGTCAGCGTCCAGTACCCTGCTCCGTGCCGCACGGTCCGGGCCACGGCGGCAACCGATGAACGCCGCTCCGGCAACTGGCGCCGCACCCGCACCCCACCGCGGCAGCGTGGTGATGTCATGGGTGCTCGCGGCGGTCATCGGGCTAGACTATTTCGACAACGCCATTTTCTCGTTCTTTGCCACCTATATCGCCGGCGGCATCAACGCCTCCCCTGACGAACTGGTGTGGGCTTCGAGCGCCTATGCGCTAGGCGCCGTGTTGGGCATTCTGCAACAGCATTGGTGGGTCGAGCGCATTGGCTATCGCCGCTACATCGCTGGATGCATGGGCTTCTACGGCGCCGGCGCGCTGCTAGCGGCGCTCTGCGATAGCTCCGCACAACTGCTGTTCGCGCGAGGCGTACAGGGCTACTTCGTGGGTCCGATGCTCGGCGCGTGCCGGATCCTGATTCAAATCAGCTTCACCGCGCAGCACCGAGCCAGCGCGCTGCGGGTGTTTCTGACGCTCATCGTCTCCGGCAGTGCGCTCGCCCCAATCGCCGGTGCATGGCTAGTGTCGCATTTCGACTGGCGGGCACTATTCGCCTGCACCGCGCCCGCGGGCTTCGTGCTCGGCGTGCTTGCGCTGTTGTCGCTGCCCGATACCGGGAACGTCGATCCGGCGCACCGCACCGAGCCGCACTACTGGGCCTATCTGGTATTCGCATTCGCGCAGGCCGCGTTGCAGATCGTCATGACGCAGCTGCGCTTCCAGCTATTCACCGGCTCGCCCGAGTTGATCGTATTGACTATATGCGGCATTGCCGGACTCGCCTGGTTTGTCCACCACCAATGGCATCACCCAACGCCGCTGGTGCGCCTGCACGCGCTGCGCGAGCCTACGTTTCAGGTCGGGCTAGTGCTCTATGTGTTCTACTACTATCTGTCGACGGGATTCAGCTACCTGCTGCCCCGGCTGATGGAGCGCGGGCTGGGTTTCACGATTGAGAGCACGGGATATTTTAACGGCGTCACATCGCTGATATCCGGCATGCTGCTCTTCGTCTACCTGCATTATTCGAAGCGCGTGCCGCGCAAGAAATGGATCATCGTGCCCGGATTCGCGCTCGCGGCAGTGGCCGCGCTGTGGACGGCGCAGATGTCACCGCAGGTTGGCCGCGACGCACTCGCCGCTGCGCTGCTACTGCGCGGCCTGTTGCTGTTGTTCATCGTGCTGCCGGTCGCGAACCTGACCTTCCGCCTCTTCGAGACCGAGGAGTTCGCCCACGGCTACCGGTTGAAGAATCTGGTGCGGCAACTGGCCATCTCGTTCGCCACCGCGTCGATCATCATGCTCGAGCAGCATCGGCTCGCGCTGCACGAAACCCGCCTCGTCGAAGCCGTCAATCCGTACAATCCGATTTTTTCCGCGACATTGGATACGCTGAGTCGCGGCGTGCTCGCCACCGGCAATCCGTCCGGCGATTCGCACGGCGTCGCCTTCGCGCTGCTCGCGCGCAGTGTCGCGCAGCAGGCGAGTTTTCTGGCTTCACTAGATGGCTTTTATTTTCTTGCCGCGGTAGCAGTGGTTGGCGGGTTGTTTGCCGCATGGCAGCGTGCATTGAACTGAATCGCGCACGGCACAGGACACCATGTTCGGCAAACTCTCCAACTGGCTCGGACGGCGGCGCCGCGAGCGCGCGTTGCGCGATTTCGCGATTTCGGACGCGCTATGGGCACACACCTGCGCGCGGCTGCCCTTCCTAGGCTACTTGACCGACGGCGACCAGGCGCGGCTGCGCGAGCGGGTCAGCCTGTTTCTTGCACAAAAGACGTTCACGACCGCACACGAGCTTGAGTTGACCGACGAGATCTGCGTGGGCATTGCCGCGCAGGCCTGCCTGCCGGTGCTAAACCTGGGCTTGGAGCTGTACCGCGGATGGGTCGGCATCATCGTGTACCCGGGCGAGTTCGTGGTCCGCAAGACCGTCGAAGACGAAGCCGGCGTGGTCCACGAGATCATACAAGATGCTAGCGGCGAAGCGTGGGAAGGTGGCCCGGTGATCCTGTCCTGGGAAGACGTGCAGATGAGCGACGGCAACGATGCGTACAACGTCGTGATTCACGAGTTCGCGCACAAGATCGACATGCTGAATGGCGATGCCGACGGTCATCCGCCGCTAATCCGCCGCTGGCATGCGCAGTTGGGCCGCACCGAATGGGATGACATCTTCGACAACGCGTACGATCAGTTCTGCGCGCGCGTGGACGCGGTTCCACCGCATCGCTGGGCGCGCCTGGAGCACGATTCGCTAATCGACCCGTACGCAGCTGAACACCCGTCGGAATTCTTCGCGGTCTGCAGCGAAGCGCTGTTCGTGCGGCCACACGCCTTCGCCGAGCAGTATCCGCAGCTGTACCGGCTGCTCGCGCGCTATTATCGGCAGGACCTAGCCGGCACCGGGGTCCTGAAAAATTCGTCAACCAACTGATTTTCAGGCATAATTCTGCCTTTTCCACCTTTGGAAAGTGGCTCGCGCACCGGCAGCAGACTGTCGGCAGGGTGACGCGGCGGGCTGGCTACCGCTTGAAACCAAGGAACGTATCATGAAGCAAGGCATTCACCCCAATATCCGCGAGGTCGTGTTCCAGGACATGTCCAACGGCAAGACGTTCATCATCAGCTCAACGATCCAGACGCGTGAGTCGATCGAACTCGACGGCAAGACCTATCCGCTCGCAAAGGTTGAAGTGTCTTCCGAATCGCACCCTTTCTACACGGGCGAGCAGAACAAGTTCATGGATACGACCGGCCGCGTCGAGAAGTTCCGCCAAAAGTTTGGCAACCGTGCCAGCGCGAAAGTCGCGAAGTAAGCACGGCCGCGGAGCGGCCGCCCGCGCAGGCGGCCACCCCGGTACCTGGCAACGCCGCTTGCGGCGCGCCGCGCAGGCCGGGGCAGTTTCCATCAAGGGCAGCCGAGGCTGCCCTTTTCTGTCTAACGGCACCCGCAGCGCGACTACAATGCTGGATCGCCAATCACAAGAATAGGTCCAATCGCCACGCATGAGACCCGTTGTTCGACTCACGGCCTCGGCCACCAGCGCCCTGCCGCGCTGGGCCTTGCTGACGATTTGCGTCGTCTATGCAGCATTCGGCCTGTTCGACCGTGATCCTTGGAAGAACGAGGATGCCGCCGGCTTCGGCGTCATGTGGACGATGGCAAGCGGCACCTGGCGCGATTGGCTGCTGCCGAACCTGGTTGGCAAGCCCATCACGACGGATGGGCCACTTGCCTATTGGGTCGGCGCCTCCTTTATCCGATGGCTGGATCCGCTGGTCGATCCGAGCAACGCATCGCGCCTCTACACCGGTTTGTTTTTCTGCATGACATGCGCGTTCGTCTGGTATGGTGCGTACCTGCTTGGCCGGCGCCCGGAAGTGCAGCCGTTCAAATATGCGTTTGGCGGCGAGCCGTTGCCGCGGGACTACGGGCGCACGTTGGCCGATGGCGCGCTGCTGATCGTGCTGGGTTGCTTCGGGCTGGCCGAGCGCGGCCACGAGACGACGCCGCAAATCGCTGAAATGAGCGCAGTCGCCATGCTGCTGTACGGGCTAGTGCGCAGCCTGGACAAGCCCTTGCAAGGCGCGGCATGGACTGGCGTTGCACTAGGTGGCATCGCATTCGCGGGCAATCCGGTGCTGGCAACCGCATTGCTCGTGGCGATCGTTGCCACGCTCGGGCTGGTCCACGGCGTCCAGACCAAGCCGTTTGCCGTGATCGCGATACCGTTGGCCCTTGCGCTGGGGCTGGCGTGGCCACTGGCCGCGCTATGGGTGTTCCCAGCGCATGCACCGGATTTCTTACGCACGTGGTTCCACGGCAACTTCGATGAGTATTCTGGGCCGCCGTCCAAGGCACTGTTCTACGCGATCAAGAACTTGCCACTGTTCACATGGCCCGCATGGCCACTTGCGATCTGGTCCTGGTACAGCTGGGGCGGACTGCGCCGCGCACCGCATGTGGCAATTCCGATGTTCGTGTTCTGGCCCCTGCTGGTGCTGGTCGTGCTGCAGAGCCATCAAACCAACCGGTTTTTCATGCTGCTGATTCCGCCGCTCGCGGTGCTCGCCGCATTCGGCTTGCCTACCCTGAAGCGCGGCGCGATCAACGCGATCGACTGGTTCGCAGTGCTCAGCTTCACGATCCTTGGCTCTTTCGTATGGCTGGTCTGGCTCGCGAGCTTGACCGGCTTCCCGCATCCGCTAGCCCGCAACCTCGCGCGGCTGGTGCCCGGATTCCAGCCCGAATTCGCCCCCCTGTCGTTCCTGTGCGCGCTTGTCGTCACGCTCGGCTGGATCGCATTGGTACGCTGGCGCATCTCGCGGCAACCGAAGGTCATCTGGCGCAGTGTCGTGCTGACCAGCGGCGGCACGACACTGATGTGGGTGCTGCTGATGACGCTATGGTTGCCCGTGGTGAACTACAGCCGGACCTACCGCGACGTCGCCACGCAGATCGCCACGCATTTGCCACCTGACTATGCGTGTATCCGGCCGGTGCGTCTGGGCAATGCTCAATTGGCGACCTTCGCGTACTTCGGCAATATGCGCTTTGCATTTAGCGATGAGGATTGCGACGTACTGCTGCGACAGGACACGCACGATTTCAGCGCGCCGGGCACCCTGCCGCCATACGCATGGCACCTCGCGTGGGAAGGACGCCGGGCCGCGGATCGCGACGAGTTGTTCCGGTTGTATGTCAGGGTCGAGCGACTGAAGACGCCACCGCAACGTAGTGTGAGGCGCCGCACGATCCAATAGCTAGTCCCCCCATAGCCAGTCCTCAAGACCATAGGCTGTCAGGCGCCGCCGGCCGATAGCCACGCTGGCCCCTCAACCCACCGCCCAACCCTCGCTCGACATGCTGACCGACGCCCGCCAAATTATCTCCCTCGCCTGGCCCGTGCTGGTCGGGCAGTTGGCGATCATTGCGTTCGGCGTCATCGATACTGCCATGATCGGACGGTATTGCGCCACGGACCTGGCCGCCCTCGGACTCGGCTCGTCGATCTACATCTCGGTCTATATCGGTCTGACTGGCATCCTGGTCGCGCTGCAGCCCATCGCGGCACAATTATTCGGCGCGCACCGCCACGCGCAAATCGGCGAAGAAGTGCGGCAGTCGGCCTGGCTCGCCATCCTACTGGCGCTGCCCGGCTGTCTGCTGTTGTACTTCCCAACGCCGTTGCTGCGCATCGCCGACGCGCCACCGGAGCTTAATGAGCGCGCGCTCGCCTACCTGCGCATCCTATCGCTCGGACTGCCGGCTAGCCTGCTGTTCCGTCTCTTCAGCTCGCTGTCGAATGCGGTCGCGAACCCACGGCCGGTCATGCTGATCCAACTTGGCGGACTGATGTTGAAAGTACCGCTCAATGCGCTGCTGATCCACGGCGCGTTTGGCCTGCCGGCGCTGGGTGGTCCAGGCGCCGCCCTCGCCAGCTCGATCATCAATTGGCTATCGGCCCTCGTCGGCATCGTGCTCCTGCTGCGCGTCGATTTCTATCGCCAGTTTGCAGTGTTCGCGCAATGCTCGTGGCCTCACTGGCGGCAACAACGGGCGTTGCTCAAGCTTGGCGTCCCAATGGGCCTGTCCTACCTGATTGAAGTCACATCCTACACATTCATGGCGCTGTTCATCGCGCGTTTCGGCACCACAACGCTTGCCGGGCACCAGATCACCAGCAATGTCAGCGCAGTGCTGTATATGACGCCCTTGTCGATCGGCATCGCGACGTCCACGCTGGTCGCCCAACGGCTCGGTGCGCGCGAATTCACCGCCGCACGCACCCTATCCGCGCATGGGATCGGATTGGCCGCAGGTATCGCGCTGCTATACGCAACGGTCATCCTCGCGATCAGGCCGTGGCTGATCGCCGCCTATACGCCCGACCCGAACGTCGTCGCCGCCGCCATGCCGCTGCTGGCGATCGTCGCTGCCTACCACCTGTGCGACGCGCTGCAGATCACCACTGCGTTCGCGCTGCGTGCGTACCGGGTCGCGGTGGTCCCGACAATCATCTACGCCATCGCGCTATGGGGCGTCGGCCTGGGCGGCGGATACCTCGCCGGCTTCGACCCACTACATTGGATGCCCGCGGCACTGACTGGCGCGCGCGGCTTTTGGTACGCCAATACGCTGAGCGTCGCGCTGGCGGCGACTGGGCTGCTGGTCTACTGGTCAAGCGTCAGCAAAAAGACACACGCATAGGCGTCGCTCGATTTAGAGGCGGGCCACCGCTGAATGCGGCGCACGTATGCGCGTAGTGATTCGCCGCATTCATACCCGAGACCGCCTGGCAATACGGAATAAGCAAGCGAAATAAAAAAGCCCGCATAAGCGGGCTTTTTTTAACTTTGGCGGAGTGGACGGGACTCGAACCCGCGACCCCCGGCGTGACAGGCCGGTATTCTAACCAACTGAACTACCACTCCAATTCGACATCTTAGCATGCAATCATTGGCTACACTTGCATGCTGCGCTCACCTTTCGGTGCACGCGATATCTGGCGTCCCCTAGGGGATTCGAACCCCTGTACTCACCGTGAAAGGGTGATGTCCTAGGCCTCTAGACGAAGGGGACATAATCTTTTCACATTCTGTCTCGCTGTTTTGTTTAACAGCTCAGAAAAGAACGACATTATAACGACGTTTTTTCCGTTTGTGAAGTCTTTTTTGATCCGTTTTTTCGTTTCAACGAAAACCTCACGAACTTCTGCAGATGTCACAACGTGCTCGACTTCGAACAACGCTGCTTTCGTCATCAGCAGAGAACAAGATTATACGCAGACCGATCCCCAGTCGGCAAGCACTTTTCCATTTTTTCAGCGAATGCGAGAGGTCCGCGCTTGCGTCGCCGAACGTCGGACGCGGCACAGACGCTGAGCCCCTCAATGACTATTGCGCCGGTAAAAATTCGACGATGGCCCACAGGATCAGCTGCTCAGCCTCCGTGGGCTTGCTTATCCCCGTACAAAGGGAAACGGTAGATCAGGCTGCTTCGAGTACCTGCATTTCGATGTGCAATCCAGCGGCCGTCGCCATATTCACCAAAGCATCAAGGCCAAATAAATTGATCTTGCCGCGCATCAAGTCAGAGGCATGCGGCTGAGTCACGCCAAGGAGCTCGGCTGCTTGCGTCTGGCTCATTTGGGTGCGGGTAAGGCTATATCACTGCGCTATTTAAGGCACAGCAGACGGCCTTGAGGCAGGCAAGATGCCGGTCGCCGAGGTGGCGAAGAAGCATGGGATCAGCGAGTAGGCAATCTATAACTGGCGGCAGCATTTCGGTAGCCTGAACGCCGCCGATGTAAAGCATCTGAAGCAACTCGAGCAGGAGAATGCTCGACTGAAGAAAATGCTAGCGGAACGGGATCTTGAACTGGAGGTGATGAAGGAGATCAACGCAAAAAAACGGTGGGCATGTGCACCCGCCGCCAGCAGGTCGCCTACGCGAATGCACGAAGCCTATCGAAGCAGCGTGCATGCGCGCTAATTTCGGTTGCGGGATCGGCACTGCATTACGCATCGAAGCTTGCGGTACGCGATGCATCGGTGCTGGAGGCGATGAACCTTCTATCGGCGCAATATCCGCGCTATGGTGATCGCTGCATCCAGATCTTTCTGCAGCGACAGGGTGATCTGCTTTAGAAAACCTGGGCCCATTCCGGCCACTGCATCAACCGAAAACCGGCGAGACCGCTAACCTACGGATGGTGCGCTCAGCGAGGTAAGGTTAGCTACATGTGTGGCAGCCAGCCGGACTCAAGCTGCGCGACCCATGATTGCGGCGAACAGCCGCCGCCCCGACATCATCAGAAGCTCGTTATCTCAATATGATTGATCTATATGCTCTTTACGAAGAAAAAGCCCAGGACGGCCTTCTAACGATTCATCCTTCCCGTTGGTTATACGCTGGCCGACAATTGGGCTGCGGCGGCGTCTTTGATCTCCTCTTTCGAGAAAACCAAGCGATACGCGTAGGCGATCAGATTGTGCAACACTTCAGGCAACTTTATAAGGTAGACTTGAATAGTAAGGTGCGTCACAAGTACGGCTACTACTTTGCAACGTCGGCAGTTGCTGATCGCTATTTCAAGTACGTTCCAGAAGGTTACATGCTCGAATGCGGCATTCGAGATATGTTGTCCGTATGCCATCCAGACGGACACGCTGAAGTTTACACCCCTGTTGGATTTGTCGATTTGCTACTTCCCTCCGCCGTTGTGGAGATAAAGAGCTTCATTAGATGGAAGCATGCTCTTGGGCAAGTACTAGCGTACTCGACTTACTACCCTGACTACGCCAAAATCATTCACCTCTACGTGCGAGGTGATCAAAACCCAAAGCTTGAACATCCGCTACGGATTTGTTCACAATTCAACGTCCATATCACGTATCAGAATCTTTTGCCCAGTGAGTTGGGACCCATGTCTCGACTTGGCAAGATAGTGATCGCCTCATAGAAACACCTCTGCCGATAGCTCCCTAAACCGCACCGGATTTGGTGGAGGCTTGCATTCTTGAGAGTGACTCATCGGACTTTGCCCGACCTCGAAGGATGAAGCGGACACCTAACATCGACGGATTTGCCAGAGGTTAGTATGAGTAGACAGCGATGGCCGAGCTTGGCTCATTATCTGGTGCAATGAGCCCGCCCCCACATTGGAATATCGTCGCGTGAGCATGGTGCGCACCCAACAGGCCAATCGGCCGCTTTGGTGCTCAAGCCGCTGCATGTAGGCGCGGACGCTTCGACGTGACAAAGCGCATGGACGGGCACGAAGCCACCTCGCAGACGCCTCGGCATTCACAAAGTCGTTCTTGTTGCTCTTGACGAGGGCCTGTGCGTTTCGCCACAGGGTGTCCGTAGCATCTGGCTGCGCCACGATTTGGAGATCATGCCCAAGCGCCTGAAGGCCCTGGAA